>NZ_JBFTPY010000006.1:0-205875 GCF_056398725.1 Arthrobacter sp. 01T425
GCCGCGGGCCAGGGATGGGCATATTGGCGTTATGCCCATTGTCCGGGACCAACACTGGGCATATCCCGCATAGGGACCGAGGTCTCTGCGCACGCCCGGGAAGGCACGTCCCGCGGAGTGCGTGAATCCTGCGGCACATGTCACTTGGCCCGGGCCAGCATTGGACATGTCCCTTGGAGGGCTCAAATCCCGCAGGGCATGTCCCACGGCGCGGGCCAGGGATGGGCATATTGGCGTTATGTCCATTGCTCGGCTCCAACACTGGGCTCATCCCGCGTAGGGGCCGAGGTCTCTGCGCGCCCAAAAAGGCACGTTCCGCGGAGTGCGTGAATCCCGCGGCACATGTCCCGCCGCGCGGACCAGGAATGGGCATGTCCCGTGGCGCCGGCCGCACCGCCCACCCGCGCCTGCCCGCTCCTTCCGCGGCGCTGAGTCGCACGAGCATCAACCTTCGTGGCAGAATTGATTCTCGTGCCACAGGTCAAGCCTGGGCACGGTCCGCTCTGGTGTAATGGCAGCACCCCGGCCTTTGGAGCCGTGGAGTATAGGTTCGAGTCCTATGGGCGGAACTTGGCGAGACACACCGCGCAACCAAGCAAGGAGAGCCAATACGTGAGCCCCGAGAATACTGGCCCGGCCGCCGTGATCGTCCTAGCTGCAGGGGCCGGTACCCGGATGAAATCCCGTACCCCCAAAATTCTCCATGAGATCGGCGGCCGCTCGCTGGTCGGCCACGCGCTCCAGGCGGCCCGCAGTATCAGCCCCCGCGAGCTGGCCCTGGTGGTCCGGCATGAACGCGACCTTGTGGCCGCCCACGTCTCCGGCCTCGATCCGAAAGCCCTGATTGTGGACCAGGACGATGTGCCCGGCACCGGCCGCGCGGTCGAGGCGGCACTGGAAGCGCTCGACACCCTCGACCCCCAAGGCCCGCTGGGCGGAACGGTCGTGGTCACGTACGGCGACGTCCCGCTGCTCACCGGTGGCCTGCTCGGCGAGCTCGTCGCCGCCCACGAGGCCGAGGGCAACGCCGTCACCGTCCTCACCGCCGTGCTCGAGGACGCCACCGGCTACGGTCGCATCCTCCGCGCAGAAGACGGAACCGTCACGGGAATCCGCGAACACAAGGACGCCACCAGCGCCGAACGCGAAATCCGTGAGGTTAACTCCGGCATCTACGCCTTCGACGCCGCAGTCCTGCGCGACGCGCTGGTCCACGTCACCACGGACAACGCCCAGGGCGAAAAGTACCTCACCGATGTCCTGGCCCTGGCCCGCGCCGCGGGCGGCCGCGTCGCCGCCGTCGTCACCGACGACCGCTGGCAGGTGGAGGGCGCCAACGACCGCGTCCAGCTCTCGGCGCTCGGCGCTGAACTCAACCGCCGCACCCTCGAAGCCTGGATGCGCGCCGGCGTGACCGTCGTGGATCCCGCCACGACGTGGATCGACGCCACGGTGACGCTCGACGAGGACGTCCGGCTCCTGCCCAACACCCAGCTGCACGGCAGCACCACGGTGGCGCGCGACGCCGTGGTCGGCCCGGACACCACGTTGACCGACGTCACGGTGGGGGAGGGCGCCACGGTGATCCGCACCCATGGCTCCGGCTCCAGGATCGGGGCGCGCGCCAGCGTCGGCCCCTTCACCTACCTGCGCCCGGGCACTGTCCTGGGCGAGACCGGCAAGATCGGCGCGTTCTACGAAACCAAGAACGTCACGATCGGCCGCGGCTCGAAGCTGTCCCACCTCGGCTACGCCGGGGACGCGGAGATCGGCGAGGACACCAACATCGGCTGCGGCAACATCACGGCCAACTACGACGGCGAGAAGAAGCACCGTACGGTGATCGGCTCGGGTGTGCGCACCGGTTCGAACACCGTGTTCGTGGCCCCCGTGCGCGTGGGCGACGGCGCCTACAGCGGCGCCGGGGCGATCATCCGCAAAGACGTCCCGGCCGGCGCCCTCGCCGTCACCCTGGCCAAGCAGCGGAACTCGGACGGCTGGGTTGCGGCCAACCGCCCCGGTTCCGTTTCCGCCGGCCTGGCCGAGTCCGCCCTGGCCGAATCCGCTGCCACGGTGGATTCCGCCGCGGGCGCCGCCCCAACATCCTCCACTACTCCGGCACCGACAGAAGAGGGCTAGCAATCATGAGCGAAATTACGGCACACGGCGAGAAGAAGCTGGTGCTGGCCGCGGGGCGCGCGCACCCTGAGCTGGCGAAGGAGATCGCGAAGGAGCTCGGCACCGAGCTGCTGCCCCTGGACGCCTACGACTTCGCCAACGGCGAGATCTACGTGCGGGCCGGCGAGAGCGTCCGAGGCACCGACGCCTTCGTAATCCAGGCCCACCCGGCCCCTTTGAACAACTGGCTCATGGAACAGCTGATCATGATCGATTCGCTCAAGCGGGCCTCCGCCAAGCGCATCACTGTGGTGTCCCCGTTCTACCCCTACGCCCGGCAGGACAAGAAGGGCCGTGGCCGCGAGCCGATCTCGGCACGCCTCGTCGCCGATCTGTACAAGACCGCCGGCGCCGACCGCATTATGAGCGTGGACCTGCACACTTCCCAGATCCAGGGCTTCTTCGACGGCCCCGTGGACCACCTGATGGCCATTCCGCTCCTGGCCGACTACATCCGCACCCGGGTCGGCTCGGACAAGGTCACGGTCGTCTCGCCGGACACCGGCCGCGTCCGCGTGGCCGAGCAGTGGGCCGAGCGCCTCGGCGGCGCGCCGCTGGCGTTCGTGCACAAGAGCCGGGACCTCACCGTGCCCAACCAGGCCGTCTCCAAGACGGTCGTGGGCCAGATTGAAGGCCGCACCTGCGTCCTGATCGACGACATGATCGATACCGGCGGAACCATCTCCGGCGCCGTCCAGGTGCTCAAGAACGCCGGCGCCAAGGATGTCATCATCGCCGCGACCCACGCCGTGTTCTCCGATCCGGCGGCCCGCCGGCTGTCCGAGTCCGGCGCCCGCGAAGTGGTGGTCACCAACACGCTGCCGATCACCGCGGACAAGCGGTTCCCGCAGCTGACCGTGCTCTCCATCGCGCCGCTGATCGCCCGCGCCATCCGTGAAGTGTTCGACGACGGCTCCGTCACCAGCCTGTTCGACGGCCAGGCCTAAGCCGGCCGGCGGAGGGCCCGGTTTCAGAAACCGGTCCCTCCGCTGGTAGCCTTGTACCGAAACCTTGGCGAGGGAGAGCGCCGGCCTTCCGTATTGAATTCCTTATTGACGGGAAATTAATCGGAACCCGGACTGCTGGTCTCCGTAATCGACTGGGTCTGAATCTCCTTCTGAAGGGCAGCCGCACGGCAGCCCGGCGTCGAAGGTCGTAAACAGACCTCCGCCCTTGCTGAACACCGTTTAGTCCCACAGCTTGAAATCCCACGAGGAGATATCCATGTCTGAGCAGAAGCTCGCAGCAGAAGTCCGCACCGAATTCGGCAAGGGCTTCGCCCGCCGCGCCCGCATGGCCAACCTGATCCCGGCCGTCATCTACGGCCACGGTGCCGAGCCGATCCACATCACCCTGCCGGCGAAGGCCACCACCCTGGCCGTCCGCACCGCCAACGCCCTGCTGACCCTGGACATCGACGGCGAGCAGCACCTGGCCCTCGTCAAGGACATCCAGCGCAACCCGATCAAGCAGATCATCGAGCACCTCGACCTGCTGACCGTCCGCACCGGCGAGAAGGTCACCGTTGACGTGCCCGTTCACCTCAGCGGAGAGCTGGCCCCGGGCAACGTCCACAACCTGGAAATGACGGTCGTTTCCGTCGAGGCCGAGGCAACCCACCTGCCGACCGCCATCGAGGTCAGCATCGAAGGCCGTAGCGCCGGCGAGCACATCCACGCTTCCGACCTCGTCCTGCCGAAGGGTTCCACCCTGCTGGCCGACCCCGAAGCGCTCGTCGTCAACATCTCCGAGGCCACCGAAAACGTCGAAGAGGGCGAAGAGGGCGAAGCAGCCGCACCGTCGGCCGAAGCAGCAGCCGAGTAATTCCGTTGAATTTTACGGCGGCCGGGTCCCTCAGGGGCCCGGCCGCCGTCGTCTCTGATGCCGTATCCCGCGCCGTACGCGCCCCGTAGCCGGCTGCCTGCCCCGACCCACTTGACCCGTCCCACCTGACCCGCCCCACTGGCCGCGCCCCCGGCTGCGTCCCACCGAAGGACTGACCCATGACCGACACCTGGCTGATCGTAGGCCTTGGAAACCCCGGATCCGAGTACAGCCACAACCGGCACAACGTCGGCCAGATGGTCCTGGACGAACTCGCCTCGCGCGTCGGCGGTGGCTTCAAATCGCACAAATCGCGTGCCCAGGTCCTCGAAGGGCGCCTGGGCATCGGCGGACCCCGGATCGTGCTGGCCAAGCCGCTGTCATACATGAACGTCTCCGGCGGCCCAGTGTCTGCCCTGGCCCAGTTCTACGGCATCGATCCGGCCCACGTCATTGCCGTCCATGACGAGATCGACATCCCCTTCGACACCGTGCGGCTCAAGATCGGCGGCGGCGAAGGCGGCCACAACGGACTGCGCGACATCTCCAAGGCCCTGGCCACCAAGGACTACCTGCGCGTGCGGGTCGGCGTCGGGCGTCCGCCCGGACGGATGGAGACCGCGGACTTTGTCCTGCGTGACTTTTCCGCGCCGGAGAAAAAAGAACTGCCCTTCCTCATCGACTCAGCTGCCGACGCCGTCGAACTCCTGGTCCGGGACGGCCTCACCGCCGCCCAACAAAAGTTCCACCCCGCCAAGGCGACGTAGCCCTCCCGGACGTAAACGCAGGCAAAACAGCACGCAGCCGAAACGCCCCGACCGCGGGCCGGCCCGGGCCCGCGGCAGGCGGGCGAGGACTAAGTTGCATGCCGATTGCGTGTTTCCTTTCCAAGCTTTCCGCATTCCAGCTATGATCTGTCTACTCTCACGTCGGGGGATAGGGATACGCTACTTCTAAGTGGGCAGTCCGGGGTTGCTGTCTGCAAAGCGGTACGAAGGAAACTACATGTCGAGGGATTCGCTGGGCTGGGGGAATGTTTCCACTACATTGGCACCCGCCGAAGAAGAACATGCTGCCGGCCAGGTCGCGAGACACGGCTGGTCCGGTTTGGCGCGGAACGCTGATGCCGAGCGTGTCCGCCAGGAACTGCTTGCCCAGGACCGGATGGGCGTCGTCATCACCGGCGACCGCGGCGTGGGCAAAACGCTTGTCGGCCGGACCGCCCTCGCGGGCTTCGGCCCCGAGGTGTACACCATCCAGCTCCGCAGTTCAGGGCCGGGTTCGGCAACGCCGTACGGCTGCCTAGCCTTCACCCTTGCGCGGCTCCCGCAGAGTTCCCTGGGCTCGCCGACCGCCATCCTGCACGGCATTACCTCGCTGATCCGCGACGACGCCGCCGGGCGCCAGTGCGTGATCCTGCTCGACAACGCCGGTGCCCTCGATGAACTCAGCACCGGGGTCCTGCTCAACCTGCTCCAGACCCGGACCGCCCGGTTGATCGCAACGGCCCAGCGCACCACTGACCTTCCGCCCGATTTCTACTGGCTCATCACTTCCGGCCAGCTCGCCGAGGTCCGGCTCGCCAACCTGACCGAACTCGAGACGCTGGAGGTCCTGCAGTCAGCTTTGGGCCATCGGGTCTCGACCGCCCTGGCAAGCCAGCTGCACCAGCTGGTCGGCGGCAGCCCCACGCTCCTGCAGGCCGTCGTCTCCGAACAAATCGAACGCGGAAACCTTGTCCTGTCCGGATCCGTGTGGACACTGCTCGATGAGGTTGTGCTGGATGGCCGCACGGCGCTGGAAGATATTGTCCGGGCCAGGTATGCCAGGGAAACACCCGAGGCCCGGGAGGTCATCGACGTCCTCTCCTGCGCCCGGACCCTGCCCCTGTCCCGGCTCGCCAGGATGTACAGCCCCGGTGTCATCGCCGACATGGAAGAGGCCGGCCAGATCGTGGTCGACCGCGCGGACCGGCACCTCGTCACGCTGGGCGACCGCTACCTCGGCGACATTGTCCGCAACTGGCTCAGCGTGGAGCGCCGGCTGGAGCTCCGGGACAAGGTCCCCGGACACCAGGAACATGAACTGGACGAACTGACAGTCGAAGACCTGCTGGCCTACGCGGCGTGGACCCACGACTGCCACGCCCAGCTGGCCCCCGCCCACGCCGTCGCGGCTGCCAGTGCCGCCGTCAAGCTCTTCGACCCGAAATTTGCCCTCAAATGCGCCGGCAGCCTCTCTCCCTCGGACCCTGAATGGGCCGAAGGGCAGCTCCAGAAATCGGCTGCCTACCTCCAGCTCGGCCTGCCGCTGCAGGCCATGTCCGCGCTGGACGACGTCTCCGAACGGCAGGTCAACGGCCTTGCGGCCGAGAACTTCGCCGAATTCATCGCGGCGAAGGCTGACTGCATGGCGTGGCTGGACGACCGCTCCGGCCAGGTCCCCGAACTGCTCGGGCAGGCCAGGGTACGGCTCCAGGACCTGAGCCTGGACGAGCCGTCCCCCGCCCCTGCGGCGCTTGCCCGGGCGGGGCTCTGCCTGGATCTGTGCGAGTTCAACTATTTCTCTTTCATCGGGGATTTCCAGCCCATGATGCAGCGGCTTACCACCGCGGCCACCACGGACGTGCCCGGCGCCGATCCCGTGCACCGGCTCAGGTCGGCCATCATCCTGATGGAGGCCTGGTCCATGACCGGCCACGAACTCGACGCCCGCAAACTCATGCGGGAAATCGGCGGACAGCTGGGCGAGTGGTCCAACGTGCCGCGCATCCGGGAAAACTTCGCCTGGCGCTCTTTCAACGTGCTGCTCCTCTCGGGCCTTTGGCGCCAAGCCATCGACATGCTCAAGGACGCGAGCGGCCGGGCCGGGCACGGGCTGCATTCCGGCAGCGCCGCAACGGACCTCGCCGTCGGACTCGCCTATGTCTATGCCGGCCGCGGGTACATGGCTCTGGATCCGTTGCTGGCCGCGATCGCCCAGCTGGAGGTGCGGGCGAGCCTGCAGTCCCTGCGCCAGGCCTACGCCGCCACTGCTTTTGCCTACGCCCAGACCGGCAACTCGGTCCAGGCCACGATCTACCTGGACCGGGCCCGCTCGGCTGACGGCCCGGCCCGCTTCACGGTCGGCAGTTCCACCGAGTTCTGCATGGATATGGCGTCGCGGTGGCTCGGTGACCCCGAAGCCAAGGACCGGCTGATACGGACCGCGGAGGAGCATTTCCGGAAGGGCCGCTACACCCTGGCCGGCATCTGCATGCTCGGGGCCACCGTCAACGGCACCGTCAAGGATTTTCTTTTCATGGAGGAAATCGCCGGGCTGCGGCAGGGGCCGCTGGCCGAGCTGTCCCGGACGGTCGCCGTCGGCAGCCGGAAGAAGGACGCCGCGATCATGCTCGAAGCCGCCGGGCAGGCCGCGGGCCTCGAACTGGACGCCGTCCAGGCCCGGTGCGCCGCGCTCGCATTCGACTTCGCGAAGGGCGCCGGACTGACCGCCAGCGCCAACGCCGCCTACAGCATGCTGGAGAGCCTCTCGGAGTCCGTACCGGCGCTGCCCGTCATGCCGCGCAACAAGGGCCCGCTGCTGACAGACCGGGAGCGGCAAATCGCCACCCTGGCCGGGAACGGGGTCTCCAACAAGGACATCGCCCTGGAAGTGGGCATTTCCGTCAGGACCGTGGAGGGCCACTTGTACCAGGTGTTCACGAAGCTCGGCGTTTCTTCGCGAAGTGATCTGCTTGGACTCATCTAGGGGGCCGGCGGGAAACCCCGGCACGGCGCCGGCCCGCGCCTTGACCGGGAGGTCGGAAGATTTGATGTCGGCAGTGGAAGCCCTCCAGGGCGGCAGCCATGTGGCCGTGTTCGTCCTCGGCGACAGCGGGATGGGCAAATCAAGGCTCATCGATGCCGTCGTCGGGGAACTGGGCCCCGAGGTGACGCCGGTGCCGATCCACGGCAGCGCGTCGCTGACCAAGGTGCCCTACGGTGTCCTGGGTCCCTTCATCGTCGGACTACCGGTCCAGGAAGCAACATCGCAGCTGGCCGTGCTGAGGACGCTGTGGGCGCATCTGGAAGAGCAGAAGCGGGCCACCCAGAAGCCCCTCCTGCTGGTCGTTGACGACGCACACGATCTCGACGAGGCGACGGCCGGAATCCTCGCGGAGCTGGCGGCGGCCGGCTGGGCGAAACTGCTTGTGGGCGCGGCGGCCCGGCCCGGACTGCCGGAACCGCTCCTGCAGCTCTGGTTTGAAGGCATCGCCGAGCGGCACGACCTGCGCCCGCTCACCCTCGCGCAGACCACAGAGATGCTGGAGGGCGAGCTCGGCTCGCAAGTGCTGCCAAACGTCGCCGAGATCCTCTGGGAGGCCTCCGGCGGCAACCCGATGCTCCTCAACGGGCTCCTGGACGACGCCAGGAACGACGGGACGCTGCTGCGGCGCAACGGTGTCTGGTTGTTCACCCGGCACCTGAACAGCCACGGTGACCGGCTGACCGACGTCGTGCGCCGCCAGTTGCTGCTGCGCTCGCCGGAAGAACGGCAGGCCCTGAACCTCGTGGCGCTGGCCGAACCCGTGTCCCGGGAACTGATCGAGTCGGTGGCCGGCGAAGAGGCCGTGGGATCACTGATCGACAGCGAACTGATCCGGGTCACGGACACCGGGACGGGTGAGCTGCGGCTGTGGCATACCGTGTACGGCGACACCTTGCGGAACCTGATTTCACCGGCCAGGAGCCTGCAACTTCGGCAAAGCCTGCTGCGCAAGATGGACAGCGAGCCGACGTCTGCCGAGGGACTGCTGCGGCAAGTGAGCTGGTCGATCGAATGCGGCGCGGAGGTCGAGGACCGGCAGCTCCTGAGGGCGGCCGTGCTGGCGAGCCGGCTTTACGAGGACGAGCTCGCCCGCAAGGCTGCCGTCCTCGTCAAGGATCCGGAACTGCAGATGGCGGCCCGCGCCGTGATAGCACGGACCCGCTACAACGCCTCCGACTACATGGCGGCCCGGGACATCCTCGACGCCGATTTCGGGCAGGGAAACAGCATCCCCGGGCTCCTGGCCGGATCCCTCCTGTGGGCCGCAACGATGTCAGCGCTGGGCCACACACCGGCAGAGATCATCAAGCGGGCACAGGTGCTCCGACGCGCCGCCGAACGCCTCGCCGCGGCCCGGCCCGACGACGCCGAAGCCATTCACCGTGCCACGGAAGAGCGGCTGGAGATTCTGGAAGCCATGGTCCTGGCGCTGGCGGGCGAGTACGCGGCAGCCCCGGCCGCGGCGGCGTCCGGCGAGGACGCGGCTGCCGGCACCCCACCGTCGAACACCCCGCCGTCGAACAGCCTCGTACAGGCGTTTCGGCTCTGCCTCGACGCGGAGCGGCTCCTTGCCGGCGGCAAGGGACTGAGCGCCCTCGCCGCGATGACCCGGGCCATCGAGGCCGCCGGGGCCGATCAGGATGAGCTCTACTTCCTCACCGACTTCCTCGTCGTCCGATCGGCGGCCGCCGCAATCCACTCCGGCGACTGGCAGGGGGCGGAAAGCCTCCTGACCGGCTTCGTCGCCGGATCCGGGCCCAACCTGATTTCCTTCGGCGGGGGAGTGCACGCGGCGCACGGCATCATTCTGCTCTACCAGGGCAAGGCCGCCCAGGCCCTGAACACGCTAAGTGCCGCGCTCGAAGCGCTGCGGTTGACCGACCCCCAGCAGCTGTTCGCGCTCACGGCGGCCATGGCCTTCGCGGCAGCCGCCGAAGTCGGTGCCCAGACGAAGGCGGAGCTACTCCTCGCCGACTTCGAGGCAGCACCCGCGGCCCTGCCGCGGTACATGCGCTCGCTGGCCGCGATGGCCGTGGTCTATGGAAAGGCCCGGCTCGGGAACTACCCGGGTGCCATCGCGGAACTGAAGCGGCTCGGCCGACCTTACCCGGAAGTGGACACCGCCGGGCTCGAACTCGACGCGCTGGCCTTCTGCCTGGCCCTGGGGGACACGGACTCGGCGCCGAGGCTGCTCGAACTCCGGGCCGGGCTCGAGGGGCCAAGGCCCGCCGCGATCTGCGCCTACGCCGCAGCCATCAGCGCGGACAACGCCGCAGACCTCCTTGAGGCCGCGAAAGCCTGTGAAGCGGCGGAATTGTGGGCCTTTGCCGCCCTCGCCTACGACGCCGCGGCGCACGCCTACCGGGCCGCGGGCGACACCCTCAGGGAGCGCATGGCCAATTCCCAGCGGAAGCGGTGCCTGGACCGAGCCGATGACCTTCCCGGCGACGAAGCGGCCAAGAACGATGACTCGCTCGGCATACTGACCCGCCGCGAGCGCGACATTGTGGCGCTGGCGGTACGCGGCCTCACTGACCGGCAGATTGCCGCAGAGCTCCAGGTGTCCGTGCGCACGGTTGAAGGCCATCTCTACCGCAGCTACGCGAAGCTCAACGTCAAGGGCCGTGAGCAGCTTCCCGGTATCGGCGGGCACTAGCGGCAAGCAAGGGAGAGGCCGCGTGGGCCCGTGTCCGCCGGCCGGCCCGCCGTGGCGGGGCCGCTTCCCCGGTGTCCGGGCCGCTACCGGCGCCGGACACGTGCGGCGGGATGGCGACTACTTGGTTTGGGCCTTGCGGCAGCGCCGGTCCAACTGAGTACAGCTACGTAGAGCGGGCGGAATACTCGCTAGGTAATCGAGTACTACTTACGCATACCGAAAATACGCCTAGTCCCTACCGTTGAGGTATCACCGCTCACACTTTGATTGCGAAGGTCTCTCATATGTTCCAGCAAGACGCCGGCTTGCCAACGGGCAGCGGCCAGACAGAAATAGTGTTTCCGGCGCAAAGAAACGGTCATGGCCGCAGTAAGGACAGACCCTTCACCCGCCAGGAGGTCGTTGCCGACATCGTTGAGACCCTGACGTCGGGTTCCGGCTGCGGCATCGTGCTCGTGGGCGACCACGGGGCCGGCAAGTCCTTTATCGCCCAGCGCGCCCTGGAGCAGCTCGGCGACGAGTACCTGGTAGTCCAGGTCAGGGGCAGCTCCATATCCTCCAAGCTTCCCTACGGGGCCTTGAGCGTCCTGCTCAACGACCTCGACGCCTCCCACCTCGAGCACCCGCTGATGGTGTTGCGCGGACTGACCCAGCTGCTCCACAACAAATCCGAAGGCCGGCGAATCGTCCTCTTCGTGGACAACGCCCATGACCTCGACGAGCTCTCCAGCATGATGGTGGCCCAGTTGAGCGCCGGGTCCCATGTCACGTTGCTGGCGGCGTGCGTTGACATGCCGCACATTGGCGGGGACATCATGGGCCTGTGGAAGGATGACCTGCTCCGACGGGTGGACCTCGGACCGTTCGACTTCGCAGAGACGGCAACAACGTTGCACCACGAATACGGCGGCCGGTTCTCCCTGACCGCTGCCCGGGCGCTTTGGAGTGCGAGCGGGGGCAATGCCTTGTTCCTCCATTCCCTGGCCCGGGAGCAGATCAAGCTGGGCACAGTGATCCGCCAGGACGGTGTATGGTTCCTGGGCAACGGCCCCATCGCCTTGACCGGAGAGATCCGGGACGTCGTGAAGGCACGCCTCAACCGGCTCGGCAACGGCCAGCGCGACGTCTTTGAACTGCTGGCACTCGCCGGGGCAGTCCCGCTGCAGACCCTCATGCTCATCGCCAACCCGCAGGATATGGACGCGCTCCAGGAGCGGGCCCTGATCCGGGTCACCCATGACCATCCGCCGATGGTCAGCATCGCCAATCCGGTGACCGCCGGAATTGTCGCCAACGTGGTCCCGCCCGGGCGCAGCGCCGAACTCCGCCGCCGGCTCACGGCCGTTCTCCAGGAATCGGACGCGCTGGACACCGGCGGCTCGGCCGGCGTCGCCTGGGCGCTGGATTGCGGGGAAGAGGTGAGCTCCCAGGTCGCCCTGGCCGCCGCACGCGCCGCGAACGGTGCATCCGACCACGCGGCCGCCTTGCGATTTGTCCAGGAGGTCGAAGGAAGCGAACCCGCTGCCCTGATGGCCATCGAAACAGTCAATGCCCACATCTCGGTGAACAACGAGGACTCCGCACGCCGGGTTCTGGAGGCACTGGATGACGGCGCGTGCGCCAAGCTTCCCCTGACCGAGTGGACCGCTTTGCAGCTGCTGCGCGTGGAACTGGACAAACGCAGCACCGCCCCGGGCGCCGACCCCGAAGCCCGGATACAGGAGTTCGCCGAGCGGCTGGCTGCCGAGCCCGCCGCACAGAGTTCAGTTGCCGTTGCAGCCCGGGAGCGGCTGCGCCTGGCGGAGGCTGGGCTCGCCGCTTTCCGTGGACGCTACGACGAAGTCCTGGCCATAACCGACGGCGTGGACGCGGGGGACCTGGGCAGCGAACCAAGGATCCTGACCGCCAGCGTGCGCAGCGAGGCCCTGGCCGTCACCGGCAACGTGGTGCGGGCGCTCGCCCTCGGAAAGCAGATCCTGGCGGCCACAGCCGGCGTGCAGCTCCCGGACCATGCGGTTCGTGAGATCAGGGGCAGGTTCCTCCTCCTCCTTTTGCTCTCCGGCAAGTTCAGGGAAACGTCCGTCTATCTTGAGGAGACGTACAGCGGCGCAGAGCCCCAGACCAGGCTGGGCGGGATGTTTGAGATCGGGCACGGCGTCATGGACCTGCATGCCGGACACCTCGACGACGCCTTGTCCCGGCTCCAGGCGGGCCGGTGGCAGCTCCGGGCGCAGGACCCCGACGCTTTGGGCGGCCTGGCCGCGGCCGTGTGTGCCTATGCCGCCGCGCTCCAGGGCGAAGAGGAAATGGCTGGCCTGCTACTGGACGATCTTGCCCAGGCCCGGCCGCCCGCGGCCTGGCTGGTGGAACGGCTCACACGCTATTTCGAACTGTCGGCCCAGGCCGAGCTCGGCCAGAGGGCAATGTCCATCCGTGCGCTCTCGGCCGAAGCGGGCAACGACGCCGAAACGTCAGCACTGGCCCCCGCGCTCCTGTTCCAGTCCGCCGCGGCCCGGCTGGGAGACCGCCAGACGGGCCAGAAGCTCGGCAGCCTGAGCGGGAGGGTGACCGGACAATTCGCGGCCCTGTGCTCGCGGCTGGCCGAAGGCATGCGCGAGGCTGACAGCGAGCAGTTACTGGCAGCATCCAAGGAAGCTGAGGCATGCGGCAACACCGTGTTCGCCCGGGACGCGGTGCGGAAAGCCGTCGGCTGCGCGAACGACGCCGGCAACCGCATCGCGCTGCGGATCGCCCAGCGGGCGCAGCAGTCTCTCGATGACAAGTTCGGCAGTCCGAAGAACGGGCTGCGGTCGCTTACAACCTCAACCCTGACGGCGAGGGAATGTGAAGTGGCGGTCCGGGCCGCTGCCGGTACGTCCAACCGCAAGATCGCGGAACAGATGCACGTATCCGTCCGCACTGTGGAGGGACACCTCTATCAGGTGTATTCGAAGCTGCACGTCGCCAGCCGATCGGAACTCAAAGATGTCATCTCGACTCCGGCAGACAGCGCCAGGCTCGGCTGAGCCCGGCGGACTGCAGGCGGCAACCCGGACGGCTATTCAAGACGGGCAGAAACTGGCAGGAAGAACCGGCGATGGAAAGCCTGGCTGAGACCTCGGCACTGATCGAGCGCTCGGCGCTGGTCAAGGACCTGGTGCGTTGCCTGCGTGACGACACCCGATCAGGTGCGCTCATCGTCGGCGGCGCGGGCGCGGGCAAGACCGCCGTCCTCAAGGCCGCCATCCGCGAACTCGAGCCCCACCGCCGCCTGATTCGGCTGACCGCCACTCCGGCCCTGGCCAGCGTTCCTTTCGGTGCCTTGGCGCCGTACTTGTCCCGGCTTCCTGACCGGGAACTCGACTCCTACGCAGCCGTCGTGGAAGCGATGGCGCGC
Source organism: Arthrobacter sp. 01T425 (assembly GCF_056398725.1). Taxonomy (NCBI): domain Bacteria; kingdom Bacillati; phylum Actinomycetota; class Actinomycetes; order Micrococcales; family Micrococcaceae; genus Arthrobacter; species Arthrobacter sp. 01T425. Next base: position 13,866 of record NZ_JBFTPY010000006.1, read on the forward strand.
AGCCTGAAATCCGAGGCGGACCGCCCTCTGTTTGTGGTCGACGACGCGCATTGCCTCGATCATGGGACCGTCCGGCAGTTGGCTCAGGCGGCGGCGACCGGCGCCGCGGGAATCCTCGTGGCCTGCCGTCCCGGGCCGATGATTCCGGAAGAGTTCCTCGCGCTGTGGGACGACGGGATAATTGCCAAGTTCGACCTTTACCCGCTGAGCCGGATCGGAACCCACCAACTGTGCGAGCAGGTCCTGCGGGCCGACGTCTCTCCGTGGGTTAGTGCGTTGTTCCATAAGGCGGCCGACGGCAATCCGCTCATGCTGATGTCCCTGATCCAGCATGCCCGTGCCAGCGGCGCCTTGGGCCTCCGGCACGGAGTATGGTTCCTGCTGGCCAACCCCGACATGGCCCAAGTTCCGGCCGCCGACGTTGTGGACCGGCAGTTGCGCTCCATGACACCGGAGGAAAAGACCGCCGCCACGATCGTTGCCATGGCCGGACCGCTATCCCTGTCCCAGATTCTGCGGATCAGTGGTCCTAAGGCCGTCGATGCCCTGGACACCGCGGGCATCATTGCCGTCTCCACGGGACATGACCGGCTGGTACGGCCCGCCAGCCCGATCCTTGGCGAAATTATCCGCCAGCGGGTCCCGGCCGGCCGCAGTTCGGCCCTGCGTTCGAGCGTGTTGTCGCTTCCGTCGGCACGGGCCGCCGCGCCGGGAGCGGCACTCAACCGGCTGCGCTGGTCCATGGACTGCGGCGTAGAGATCCCTCCGATCCAGCTCCTGCAGGCCGCTGTCGCCGCGAACACGGACCTGGACCCTGCGACCGCGTCCCGGGTGGCTGGCGCCATCCGGGACGCCCGGTTCCTCCCCGAGGCCCGGATCCAGTTGGCCTATTCGCACTTTATCGCGGGGCACACCGAGGCCGCTGTGGCGTGTCTGGAGGCCGCACAGCCGGTGCCCTCCGGACGGCCGTCCTACCTGGCAGCCCTCCTGGCAGCCCGGCTCGGGTCCGCAACGCCGGCCCGGCAACAGGAAGCCGACGCCGGGACGCACCGCCCGGCCTTTGGACTGTCCATGGAACCAGGGCTCCTGGAATCGCGGGCCCGGGATTCACTGTCTGCGGATTTCGCAACGTGCACCGACCTTTCCGGGCGCGCTCCGGCGGGACGGCCGTCGGACGTGACAGCTGCCGGGGGACTGGCCACAGAGCTTCTGAGTCACTCCTGGGACGGGAAGTTCATGGCAGTTGGAACCGTGCTGCGCGAACTCATCGCCGCGGCCGGCGCCTATCCCGAAATCCGGGTCCCGGCAGTTTCCCTCCTCGCCGAACTCTTGACCGCCCAAGGTCAACTCCGCGCAGGGCTGCGATTGGACGGAGAGGCATGGGGCGGCGCCCGAACCGCAAGCCTGGAACTTCCCTTGGTCTACGAGGACCTCGTGGTGCGCCACTGCCTGAATCTGATCTGGGCCGGCGACTGGGACCGGCTCGGAAATGTCCTGGACGATTACGCGGCCCGTGAGCCTGGGCGTCTGCTGTACAGCGGCGGCATGCTGCACCTCATGCGGGGCTATTCGCGGTTGCGCCAGGGCAGGATGCGTGAAAGCTTGGCCGAACTTCGGCTGAGTGTCGAAGAGCTTACTATCGCCGACCCGTTAGGTCTGTTGCCGTTTGCGCGCGCCGTTGCGGCCTACGCCGCAGGCGCCGTCGGACGCCACCATGAGGCCAGCCAGCATGTGCTGGCCTACCGGCTCTCGGAGTACCGGGAGCCGAAAACCCTTCACCTGCTGGCAGAGGCGTACTGCCGGGCGGCTGAACCCGGAGAAGGGCCCGGAGGGAGCGGTGCCGGAGCTTTGGCGCGGCTGGCGGACGAGGCCCTGCACGAGAGCCTGCGGGGCGTTGAAACCGATATCAGGCGGCTCGCGCTCCGCGGCGGTGACACCTCGGGCGCCGAAGCCCTCGCCCTCAGCAGCGGCGCAGTCGACGGCCCGGAAGCCAGGCTGGTGGAGTCCTACGCGCGAGCGGTGTCGGCGTCCGATGCGTCCGACCTCATTGGCATCAGCGACGACGCGCTCAATGCAGGGCACGGGCTCCTTGCCCTTGAGGCCGCCCAGCAGGCCGAGCGGATCCTGGCAGACGACCCGGAGCGGTGGCGGCTTACCGCGGTCCAGCGCCGGGTCCATCACCGCCTGGTGGAGGCCGGAATGTTGTCGCAATTGGAGGTCGTCCGCAGCGATCACGGCGCCCCGTTGACTGCCCGCGAGACCGAAGTCCTGGAACTGGTGTCGGGCGGGGCCACGAACGCCGAGATCGCCACCGCGCTCTGTGTGTCACTTCGGACAGTGGAGGGGCACCTGTCCCGGATCTTCGCCAAGCTCGGCGTGGGCCGGCGGGCGGACCTCCTGGACCTCGGCCCGCTGCCCTCCTGACCGGCCCGGCCCGGCATGGCGTGACCTGGCTGTGGCGTGCGTACAGCACGGGTGGCCTGCGGGACCAGCGGGAGTAGCTCCAAGTAGTGCCATGGCGAGTAGGGCGTCAGAAATCGGGTAAACGCTACTCGTGTGCAGAGTCCGTTCGGGCGATTGACTTAAGCCAGTCCCACGAACAGCCCCATCCCGAACAGCTTCAACCCGAACAGCTCCACCCCGAACAGCCCCATCCCGAACAACTCCACCCCGAACAGCTCACAAAGGTCTCAAAATGAGGAACTTGAGGGCGGTCAGCAACCGCAAGCATGGCCCGAGGAAAGTGTGGTCTCAAATTCCTTGCTTGCGGATGCGGCCACTGCCACCATTAGAGGTGATCGGGCCGTAATCTTTCCCACTAACTCCTTCATTGGAATCGTGCGGTGCCTCAACGGGCAGCCGCGCGCCAAGGTCGGAGCCGGCGGCGTCAGAGCCTTCTGAGACCGAGGCTCTCCCCCCAGCCGCCGCCGGCTCCCTTAATCGGTCTACACGCGGGTCCGCGCCATCGAGAAGCGCGGCCCTGACACCGGCGCCGTCGGGCATCGCCGCAGGGGGTAGCGGCGCGTGACGACGTCCGGTGTGCGAGCCCTCGCCGGCCCTGGCGTCACGCGCCGGCATGTCGGGCGAGCCTTGCGCCGCGCAGGCCTAGCGCCGTAGCAGTGAGAGCCGGCCGGATCTTCCGGCGCCCCTGTTGGATGCCGCTGCTGGATCCCGTCGGCCCACGGCTCCCGCCAATGGGTCCAGGCGACGCACACCCGCGGCCCCTGCGATCATCGCCGCGGCCCCTATCGGTCGTCGTTCGCCATTCTTGGGCAGCACCAGCCCAACCCGCCTGGCTGGGGGTTGATTGGGGCTGCCCTTGGGCAATGCTCCTGTCGCGGTCCGGGTCTTGGCCGCCGAAGGGCACCGCCGCGGGAGCCGATGGCCGCCGGAGCCGGCTAACGGGGCGCGGACCTCCGCTCGGGTTCCGCGGTGAGAGCGTTCCGCGGTGTGCGGGTCCGCGCGGTGGCCGCGCGGTGGGCGCGCAGGAGGGCTGCAGGAACGTGGGATAATTAGGTTTAATCTGTGTGACGTATTTTGCACGCTGGCCGCCCGGCCGGCGCGGTGTACGCCGCAGCGAACGCCGATCCAGGAGTCTCCGCCATGGTTGCCACCCCAGCCCATCTCCGCCGCTCTGCCGCCGCGCTCGGAAACGAGGAGGTCCTGAGGATCCGCAACGACTTCCCAATCCTGCAGCAGCACGTCAACGGCAGGCCGCTCGTCTACCTGGACTCCGGTGCCACCTCGCAGAACCCGCTCAGCGTGCTCGAGGCCGAGCAGGAATTCTATGAGCAGCGGAACTCCGCGGTCCACCGTGGGGCACACCACCTCGCCGTCGAGGCCACCGAGGCGTTCGAAAACGCCCGGGAAACGGTGGCGGACTTCGTCGGGGCGGAGTGGGATGAGCTGATCTGGACCTCCAACGCCACGGAGGGCCTGAACCTGCTCACCTACTCCTTCCTCAACGCTTCCCTGCCGGGCGCCGGACCCGAAGCGGCCCGGTTCGCCCTGGCCCCGGGCGACGAGCTCGTGGTCACGGAGATGGAGCACCACGCCAACCTGATCCCCTGGCAGGAGCTGGCGGCCCGGACCGGCGCCGTCGTGAAGTTCATCCCGATCGACGACGCCGGCGCCCTTGACCTGGAGGCCGCTGCCGGCATCATCGGCCCGCGCACCCGCGTCCTGGCGTTCACGCACGCGTCAAACGTCCTCGGCACCATCAACCCGGTGGCCGCCCTGGTGGCCCTGGCCCGGTCCGCGGGAGCCCTCGTGGTGCTCGACGCCTGCCAGTCCGCACCGCACCTGCCCCTGGACGTGAAGGCGCTCGACGTCGACTTCGCGGTGTTCTCCGGCCACAAGATGCTTGCCCCCACCGGCATCGGCGCCCTCTATGGCCGCTCGGAGCTGCTCAACGCGATGCCGCCGTTCCTGACCGGCGGCTCCATGATCACCACCGTCACGATGGAACGGGCGGGTTTCCTGCCCAGCCCGCAACGCTTCGAAGCCGGCACCCAGCGCATTTCGCAGGCCGTGGCACTCTCCGCGGCGGTAAATTACCTCAGCGAAACCGGGATGGACCGCATCCACGCCTGGGAAGCCGAACTCGGCCAGCGCCTCGTGCGCGGCCTGGAGTCCATCCCCGGGATCCGGGTGCTGGGTCCGGCGGCCGGGCAGGAGCGGATTGGCCTGGCTGCATTCGACGTCGCGGGCGTCCACGCGCACGACGTCGGCCAGTTCCTGGACAGCCGCGGCATCGCCGTGCGGGTCGGCCACCACTGTGCCCAGCCCCTGCACCGCCGGCTCGGGCTGACGGCGACGACGCGCGCCAGTACGTACCTTTACAACACCACGGACGATGTGGACGCGTTCCTGAACGCGGTCGCCGATGTCCGTGCCTACTTCCAAGCCTAGGACGGACATCCATGAGTCTTGACCAGCTTTACCAGCAGATCATCCTCGAACATGCCAAGGCCCGGCACGGCAGCGGCCTCGCCGCCGCGGACGCGCCCAAGGAGGCCAGCTGCGGCCAATCCCACCAGCTGAATCCGACCTGCGGCGACGAAATCACGGTCCGGGTGTCCGTTGCCGGCGGGAAGGTCAGTGAGCTGCGCTGGGACGGTGACGGCTGCTCGATCTCGATGGCCTCGGCGTCCGTGCTGACAGACCTCGCCGAGGGCATGACAGTCGAGGAACTCAGCGCCGTCATTGACAGCTTCCGCGAGGTGCTGCGCTCGCGCGGGAAGGTGCCGGCCGACCCGGAGGTGCTGGGCGACGCCGCGGCGTTTGAGGGTGTGTCCCGTTATGCTGCCCGGGTCAAATGCGCCATGCTCTCCTGGGTGGCCGCGGAGGACGCCCTCGGCCAGGCGCTGACGGCCTGACGGCAACACATCAGGGCCGGCCCAGGCCCTTGTAGGTCCAGCCGGCCGCCCGCCACTTGGCAGGGTCCAGGACGTTGCGGCCGTCCAGGATGCGCGGCGCGGACACGAGCGCTTTGGCGGCGTGCGGATCCAGCTCCCGGTACGCCTGCCACTCGGTCAGCAGCAGCACGGCATCGGCCCGGTGCAGCGTCGTCTCCAGGTCCGGTTCCAGCTGGAGTTCGGGGAAGCGCTTGGCGGCATTGGGCAGGGCCTGGGGATCGGTGACCGTCACCACGGCGCCCTGCAGCTGCAGCTGCGCGGCGGCGCTTAACGCGGGGGAGTCCCGGACGTCGTCGCTTTCGGGCTTGAACGCCGCGCCCAGGACGGCGACCCGCTGGCCCAACAGGGACCCGCCGCACAGTTCGCGTGTCAGCTCCACCACCCGGGTCCGGCGCCGCATGTTAATCGCATCCACTTCCCGCAGGAAGGTCAGAGCCTGGTCCGCCCCCAGCTCGCCGGCGCGGGCCATGAAGGCACGGATGTCCTTGGGCAGGCACCCGCCGCCGAATCCGATGCCTGCGTTCAGGAACTTCCGCCCGATCCGCTCGTCGAGCCCGATCGCATCGGCCAGCCGGGTGACGTCGGCGCCGGTGGCTTCGCAGACCTCGGCCATGGCGTTGATGAAGGAGATCTTGGTCGCGAGGAACGAGTTGGCTGCCGTCTTCACCAGTTCCGCCGTGGCGTAGTCCGTCACCAGCCGGGGTGTCCCGCCTGCCAGGGGAGTCTCGTAGACCCTGTCGAGGACGGCCACCGCGGGATGGTCTTCGCTGCCGTCCGGCGTGCCGTAGACAAACCGGTCCGGGTTCAGGGTGTCTGTCACGGCATGGCCTTCGCGCAGGAACTCGGGATTCCAGACCAGCGAGGCGCCGGGCTCTGCCTCCGCCAGCACCTCGGCCAGGCCCGCGGCGGTTCCCACAGGCACCGTGGATTTGCCGGCGACGACGTCGCCGGGGGAGACGTATTCAGCGAGCGAGGCGACGGCGGCGTCGACATAGCGCAGGTCGGCGCCGTTTTCGCCGCGTTTCTGCGGCGTTCCGACGCAGATGAAATGGACCTCGGCGCCGCGGGCGGCCGCCATGTCGGTGGTGAACCGCAGCCGGCCCGATTCCTCAAGTTGGGACAAGAGTTCGTCGAGCACGGGTTCGTAAAAGGGGGCGTGGCCTGCTGAAAGCTGTGCCACCTTGTGTTCGTCGACGTCGATTCCGACGACGTCGTGACCCAGCTTTGCCATGCATGCGGCATGGACCGCGCCCAGGTAACCGCAACCAATAACCGAGATCCGCATAGTTCCGATTTCCTCCCGTCGGGCCCTGTTCACAGGGTACGTGGTGGACGTCGGGATCGCACAGCCTCACGGCGTGCCATGAACAGCCTGGCCACGAGCGCGCCGGCCATGGCGCCGATCGTGTTTGCGGCGACGTCGGCGACGGACGGAAAGCGCGCCGGCAGGAACGCCATCTGGCCGAGTTCGATCACGACGGAGAGGATGAACCCGGCAACGGCCCCGCCCCACCAGAGCCGCAGGCCCAGGATGATGGCGACCAGGGCGCCCAGCGGAATAAACAGGATCACGTTTGAGGAAAATTCCACCACCCCGTAGTCGAACCAGGGAGGGACGCCCCAGCTGTGCAGTTGCCGGAGCCACCGCATGAGGTAGGTGGCCGCGCCCCGGTCAACGGGCACCGGCCAGAAGGCAATCAGGCCGAGGACCGGAACGCAGGCGCACAGGCCCCAGATGGCGACGCGGCGGGGTAGCAACTGGCGTCCCCTTTCAGCGGTCCACCTTTTTGCTGATTCTAGCGGCCGGCGGCGGCAGGCGCAGGGTGCGCGTGCCGCCGCCGGTGTGCCGGATGCTAGCTGAGCAGCCCGGCCACGCCAATCGCCGCCGTCGCGGCCCCCAGCAGCATGGAGATGCTGACCAGGACCACATGGACGGTCAGGAAGCGCGTGGCCTTGCCGTTGGCGTCGCGGGCACGCGGATCCTTCATGACCCGGCGCAGGAACTGCGGCCAGACAACAAGGGACCAGACGCCGGCGACGATCAGGACGACGGCGAGGACCGCGGGCAGTTCCACGGGGTCAGTGGCTTTCGAGCCAGGCCTGGGCCTGCTGGGACTGCAGGTTCAGGGCCTTGCCGACCATCGGTTCTGCGGCGTCGGCGATCTTGCCGCCAAGGAACGGCACCGAGGAGGTCACGTCGCCCTCGAGCTCGATCCGGGTGCTGCCGCCGTCGGACACGAGACGCTGGACAGCCTTCACGTCCAGCGGGGCGCCGGAGACCTTCAGGGAGATCTTGCTCTGTCGGGAGCCGTCGGCGGCGGGGGCCTCCCAGGCCTCCAGCTGCGTCACCTTCAGGCTTTCGCCAACAAATTTCCGGGCAATGTCGGGCATCCGGGTGGTGGGGATGGTCCGCACGGTGGTGGTGTTGAAAGCGCCGGCGGTGTCACCGTCGATGGCGAAGGATTCCAGGGTGCCGCCGACGAGTTCGCTCGTGTGGCGCAGGAAGTCTTCATTGACGAAAACCGCGGTAACGCGGTCGACGCTGTGCGGAACGGTGGTGGATGCACTCAGGGCCATAGGGGGGTCCTCCGTGATGTGGAAGTGGACGTTTCGGGCTCCAACATCCTACGTGGTGTGCCGGGCTGGCTCCGATTCGAGGTTTTCCAGATCCCGGGCGGCGGCGGTGATATTCCGCGACATGGCGGGAAAAATGACGCTGTGGAACGGCAGCACTGCGAGCCAGTAGAGGCGGCCGCTGAGGCCCTTGGGGAAGAAGATGGCGCGCTGGCGGTAGCGGCTGCCCGTCCCCTCCGGCTCCACGGAAAGTTCGAGCCAGGCCCGGCCCGGGGCCCGCATTTCGGCCCGCAGCCGCAGCAGCCGGCCACGGTCGATCCGCTCGACCCGCCACCAGTCCACCACCTCGCCCTCGGCCAGCAGGTGCGGGTGCCGGCGGCCGCGCAGCAGCCCCGCCCCGCCGGTGAGCTTGTCCAGCCAGCCGCGCACCTGCCAGGCCAGTGGCAGGGAGTACCAGCCGTTCCGGCCGCCGATTCCTTCGATGACGGTCCACACATATTTGGGGTCCACGTCGCTTTGGAAGCTTCGCTCGTCCACGTACACGGCGTGTCCGGACCAGTCCGGGTCGCTCGGCAGGGGATCGGCGTCGACGCCGGCGCTGGCCCACGTGGTCTCCACCTGGCCGTCGCGTTCCTTGCCCAGGGCGAGGGCCACGGCCCGCCGGTAGGGGGTCAGGCCGCCCTCCGGCGCAGGGATGTACGCGTCGATGTCGTGCTCGGCGGCGACGGCGTCGTGCTGGAGTGATTCGACGAGCGGCAGGGACATGGAGAGCGGGATGGGGGTGGTCAGTGCCACCCACAGACCGGCCAGTTTGGGGGCCGGCACCGGCAGCGCCAGCACCACCCGGTGCGGCAGGCGGGCCTCGGCGGCGTATTCCTGCATCATTCCGGCGTAACTGAGCACCTGGCGGCAGCCGATGTCGAAGGTCCGGTTGATGGGTCCTTCCAGCGACGCTGCCGCCACGAGGTAGTACAGGACGTCACGGACCGCGATCGCCTCGATCTTGTTGCGCACCCAGCTCGGGGCGGGCATCAGCGGCAGCGTCTCGGACAAATGCCGGATCATTTCGAACGACGCCGAACCCGAGCCGATCACGACGCCGGCCTGGAACACCACCGCGTCCACCGGGCTGTCCAGGAACACCTTCCCCACCGCCTCGCGGGAGCGCATGTGGGTGGACAGTTCGGCCCCGGCCGGGTGCAGGCCGCCGAGGTAAACGATCCTGTCCACACCGGCGGCCGCCGCGGCCCGGGCGGCCGTCCCGGCCATCGTCTTTTCCTTGGCCTCGAAGCCGGCCCCGGCCGCCATGGAATGGACCAGGTAGTACAGGACGTCGACGCCGTCGAGCGCCGTCTGCAGGGCGTCCCCGTCGTCGAGGCTGCTGTGGATCACCTCGACGTCGTCCAGCCAGGGCACGCCGGCGATCTTGGCCGGGGTGCGGACCACGACTTTGACCCGGTGCCCGGCTTCCAGGAGCCGGGGGACAAGCCGGCCGCCGATGTAGCCGGTGGCCCCGGTGACGAGCACGGTCTTAGGGGATGCGGCCTTCGCGGTGGCTGCCTGCGGGGCTGGAGCAGGGGTTCCAGCGGGTTCGGGGGTTGCGGTTGTGGCGTTCATGGTGACTCCTTGTCAGCCAGCAGTTGGCGGGTGGCCTACCAAGCGATTCGGTGCGCGGCCCGCGTTGGATGGGCCGCCCGCTCCTGAAGCCAGCCTAGCCCCGTCGGCGGCGCCCCGGGCAGGCCTCACCGGCCGGGCCCGTCGGCGGGCCCCGAGGCTCCGCGGTAGGCTTGGAGGGCCCGGGATTCTCGCGAATTTCGGCTATTCGTGTTGCCTGCACCCCGTGATCCCATCAGGAGCAACAGCTATGAGCCTCAACGGCCCCTCTCTCACCGGTTTGCGCCGTGTCCTCGCCGAAGACCGGAACTACGCCCGGATCCAGGCCGAGGCCGCCCGCGGGTTCGCCGCCCGCAGCGAGGATTACCAGATCAGCGCCCCGGCCGGAATGCGGTCCACGCTGCTCGCGGAAATGGCGGACGGACTCGCGACCCTGGCGGGAAACGAAACCGGCTCTGCAGGGGCTGGCCGGGGAGTGCCCGTGGTCCTGGCCGTCACCGCGACCGGCCGCGAGGCTGAGGACCTGACCGAGGCCCTGCGCGCCTTCCTGCCGGCCGAGACGATCGCGGAGTTCCCCAGCTGGGAGACGCTGCCGCATGAGCGGCTCTCCCCGCGCTCGGACACCGTGGGCCGGCGGCTGTCTGTGCTGCGGCGGCTCGCGCACCCCGAATCGTCCACCGCCGGTGCGCTGCGCGTGGTGGTAGCCCCCGTCCGCGCCGTCGTGCAGCCGATCGTCGCCGGACTCGGCGAACTGGTGCCGGTCACCCTGAAAGTCGGCCAGGAGGCCCCCTTCAGCGGTGTCGTCAAGAGCCTGGCCGACGCCGCCTACGCCCGGGTGGACATGGTGACCCGCCGCGGCGAATTCGCCGTCCGCGGCGGCATGCTGGACGTCTTCCCGCCCACCGAGGACCACCCCATCCGGGTCGAGTTCTTTGGTGACGAGGTGGACCAGATGCGCTGGTTCGCCGTCGCCGACCAGCGCTCGCTGACCGCGCCCGGCCTGCACCATCCCACCGAACTCCATGCCCCGCCGTGCCGCGAAATCCTGATCACACCCTCCGTCATGTCCCGCGCCGCGACCCTGAAGTCCCAGCTCCCGGCCGCCGCGGACATGCTGGAGAAAATCGCCGGCGGCATCGCCGTCGAGGGCATGGAATCGCTGGCCCCCGTGCTGGTGGACGCCATGGTGCCGTTCCTGGACCAGCTCCCGGCGGGTTCCATCGCGGTGGTGATCGAGCCGGAGAAGGTCCGGACCCGGGCCCACGACCTCGCCGCCACGAACGAGGAATTCCTCGAGGCCGCCTGGTCCACGGCGTCCGACGGCGGCACCGCACCTCTTGATCTGACCTCTGCGGCGTCCGAAGCGCTGCACTCGGCCAGCTTCCGCTCGCTGACCGAAACCCGCACCGCGGCCCTCGAGCACGGCGTCTCCTGGTGGTCCATCACCTCGCTGGCCAGCGACGAGGAGCTGCTGCCCGACGTCGACGTGCTGAACCTGCACGCCCGGGAACCCCGCGGCTACCAGGGCGACGTGGCGGAAATGATGGACTTCATCGGCTCCCGCGTCCGGGACCAGTGGCGGATCGTCGTGGTCACCGAGGGCCCGGGCCCGGCGCAGCGCCTCGCCGAACTCTTCCACGACAACGACATCCCGTGCGCGCGGGTTGACACGCTCGAGGCCGATCCGCAGGCCGGGCTGATCGAGGTGACCACCGCCGCCGTCGGCCGCGGTTTTGTCCTGGATCCGCTCAAGCTGGCGCTGCTGACCGAGGCTGACCTGCTGGGCCGGACCTCGGCCGGTTCCACGAAGGACATGCGCAGGATGCCGTCCAAGCGGCGGAATGCCGTGGATCCGCTGCAGCTCGTGGCCGGGGACTCCGTGGTGCACGAACAGCACGGCATCGGCCGGTTCGTGGAGCTGATCCAGCGCAAGGTTGCCGGTGGCGGCGAGGGCGTGCGCGAATACCTGGTCTTGGAGTACGCCCCGTCCAAGCGCGGAGCCCCGGGCGACCGGCTCTTCGTGCCCACCGACCAGCTGGACCAGGTCACCCGGTACGTGGGCGGCGACACTCCGGCGCTGAGCAAGATGGGTGGCGCGGACTGGGCGAGCACCAAGTCCAAGGCCCGCAAGGCGGTCAAGGAGATCGCCGGCGAGCTGATCCGGCTGTACTCGGCCCGGATGGCCTCCCGCGGCTACGCCTTCGGCCCGGACACCCCGTGGCAGCGGGAACTGGAGGAGGCCTTCCCGTACGTGGAGACCCCGGACCAGCTGACCACCATCAACGAGGTCAAGGCCGACATGGAGCGGGAGATCCCGATGGACCGGCTGATCTCGGGCGACGTCGGCTACGGCAAGACAGAGATCGCTGTCCGGGCCGCGTTCAAAGCGGTCCAGGACGGCAAGCAGGTCGCCGTGCTGGTGCCCACCACGCTGCTCGCCCAGCAGCACTACGAGACGTTCACCGAACGGTTTTCCGGCTTTCCCCTCGTCGTCAAGCCGCTGTCCCGCTTCCAGACCGGCAAGGAGGCCAAGGAAACCGCCGACGGCGTCAAGGCCGGTTCCGTGGACGTCGTGATCGGCACGCACCGGCTGCTGTCCAAGGACTTCGGCTTCAAGGACCTCGGCCTGGTGATCGTGGACGAGGAGCAGCGCTTCGGCGTCGAACACAAGGAAGCGCTGAAGAAGATGCGCACCAACGTCGACGTCCTGGCCATGAGCGCCACCCCGATTCCGCGCACACTGGAAATGTCCCTGACCGGCATCCGCGAAACCTCCACCCTGGCCACCCCGCCGGAGGAACGGCACCCCGTGCTGACGTATGTGGGCCCGTACACGGACAAGCAGACTTCCGCCGCGATCCGCCGTGAGCTGATGCGCGAAGGCCAGGTGTTCTTCGTCCACAACCGGGTGTCCACGATCGACCGCACCGCGGCGAAGATCCGCGAACTGGTCCCTGAGGCCCGGGTGGAGGTGGCGCACGGGCAGATGTCCGAGAGCCGGCTGGAGCAGATCATCGTGGACTTCTGGGAAAAGCGCTTCGACGTCCTGGTCTGCACCACCATCATCGAGACCGGCCTGGACATCTCCAACGCCAACACCCTGATCGTGGACGGCGCGGACAAGTACGGCCTCTCCCAGCTGCACCAGCTGCGCGGACGTGTGGGACGCGGCCGTGAACGCGCCTACGCCTACTTCCTCTACCCTTCGGAAAAGCCGCTGGGCGAGGTGGCGCTGGAACGGCTCAAGGCCGTCGCAACGCACAATGAGCTCGGCGCCGGCATGCAGCTGGCCATGAAGGACCTGGAGATCCGCGGCGCCGGCAACCTGCTCGGCGGCGAGCAGTCCGGCCACATCCAAGGCGTCGGCTTCGACCTCTACATCCGGCTGGTCGGCGAGGCCGTAGCCGAATACCGGGGCGAGGCGGAGGAGAAGGCCGCCGAAATGAAGATCGAACTGCCGGTCAACGCGCACCTGCCGCACGACTACGTGCCGGGCGAACGGCTGCGCCTGGAGGCTTACCGCAAACTCGCCAGCGCCATCACCTACGAGGCGATCGAGGAGGTCCTCGCGGAGCTCGTGGACCGTTACGGCGAGCTGCCGCTGCCGGCCACCAACCTGATCGACGTCGCCCGGTTCCGGGTGGGCGCCCGCGAGGCCGGATTGTCCGACGTCGCGCTGCAGGGCAACTTCATCAAGTTCTCCCCGGCGCAACTGCCCGAGTCCAAGCTCATGCGCCTGACCCGGATGTACCCCGGCGCGCAGGCGAAGCCGGCTCTGGACGCCGTGCTCGTTCCGAAGCCCAAGACGGCCAGGATCGGCGGCCGGGACCTGCAGGACGCCGAGATCCTGGAGTGGGCCAACGGCGTGATCCGCAACATCTTCTCCGACGCCCCTGTCTCTGCCACACCGGCGGTGAAATAAAAGAATGATGGGAGGACATCACGCCGCGTCGGGAGCCGCGGCGTGGGTAGCCATTGCCTCGACCGGCCCGTATGCGCTCGGCTGGTACCCGCTGGATCCCACCGGAATCGTGATCGGCGCGATGGCGACGGCGGGGACCGCGCTGGTCTGCGACTGGGACCACCGTGCCAGCACGGTGGCGCACGCGCTGCCGCCGCTGTCCAACCTGGTGGCGCGCGGCATTGAGAACGCCAGCGGGGGCCACCGGCAGGGCACTCATTCGGTGCTGGGCGCGGCGTTCTTCGTGCTGCTGGCCACGATCGCCGGGCAGTGGCAGGTGCAGACCCAGTGGGGGCTGCTGTCCGTCGGAGCCGGCCTGCTGTGCATGTTCATGATCAACATCGCCGCGAAGGCACTGAAACTCTTCCCGAAATTCGGCTGGATCAGCAACTGGATCGTCGGGCTGCTCATGGCCGGACTCGTGACGTGGTTCGCGCCGCACCAGTGGACCTGGCTGCCGGTTTCGATGCTTACCGGGGTGCTGGTGCACATTGTGGGGGACATGATCACCACCGGGGGAGTGCCGCTGCTCTGGCCACTTGTGATCAAGCCGCCCAAGGTCCTGCGGAAACTGCCGCTGCTGAAGAACATCTGGAGGGCCAACGGGGCGTTCTCCATCCCGCTGCTGGGCCGGGCGGGTTCGCGGCGGGAATGGTTCGTCCTGATCCCGGTAAGCGGCTACGCCATGGTGGGGATGTTTGGCGCCGGCCTGGCGGTGGCCAAAGCGCACTTCCCCGCGGCCCTGGCCCTCGGCACGGGGCTGGTCAAGGGCCTGTTCGCGCTGGTGCCCGGCTAGGACTGCCACCGGTTAAATGACTGAAGCTCCGGATGAACCGGAGCTTCAGTCATTTAAGGGTCAGGAGTGGCCTAGTTTTCGCCGGCCGAGTCCGAGCGTCCCAGCAGGGTCTGCGGGATCCAGAACGCGGCGGCGAAGAGAATCAGGCAGACGGCCATCGGCCAGGTGTTTTCCAGCGTCAGGAAGGACAGCGAGTAGATCGCACCGAGGAACAGGACCATCATCGGCACGAACAGGGCGATGCTGGATCCGAGGCTGTTCTCGACGCGCCGGGACGGGGTGGTGTTGCTGGACATTCGTTCCTCCTCGGCCCCGGGGGGCTCAAAACTGTGGGCGGTGCCGGCACGGTCAGTACGCGGACGAACCCTGTTCACCCTTGACGATCGCGATACCGGAGCTGGCGCCAATACGTGTTGCACCTGCAGCAATCATAGCCTGAGCATCGGCCAGGGAACGCACGCCGCCGGAGGCCTTGACACCCAGGTCCGGGCCGACGGTGCGGCGCATGAGAGCGACGTCCTCGGCAGTGGCCCCGCCGCCGTTGAAGCCCGTGGAGGTCTTCACGAAGTCCGCCCCGGCTTCCACTGCGGCCTCGCAGGCGAGCACCTTCTGGTCATCGCCCAGCAGCGCCGTTTCGATGATGACCTTCAGGATGGCTCCGCCCTCGTGCACGGCGGCCGCGACGGCGGCGATGTCGTCCACCAGCGCGCCCTTGTCATTGGCACGGGCCGCGGCGATGTTGATGACCATGTCCACTTCTTCGGCACCGTCCAGGACCGCGCCGCGGGCCTCGAAGGCCTTGACGTCGCTCGGCGTGGCGCCCAGCGGGAATCCCACCACGGAGCACGTCAGGACGCCGGATCCCTTGAGCGCTTTCTTGACGGTCTTGACCCAGACCGGGTTCACGCAGACCGACTTGAAGTGGTACTCCGCCGCCTCGGCGCAGACCTTGAGGATCTCCGCCTCGCTGGCCTCCGGCTTGAGCAGGGTGTGGTCGATGTAGGAGGCGATGTTGGGCGTCCCCCCGGTGGCGGCTTCTTGGCTCATGGTGGTCCCTTTCGTGGCGGGCCTGGGACGCGGCGGTCCCTTCCCGGGCCTTGTGGGCCTGCGGGCCCTGGCGGCGCCGCGTGGTGCGCGGCTTATCAGGGAACCATCTTGCCATAGGAATGTGCCCGGCGGATGCCCCCGGCCGGGCCTCCCCGGCACGTCAGGCGGCGGCCGCCAGGGCCCGGCCCATGGTGGCCTGAAGCAACTGGGAAGCGCACACCGACGCCGCGGAACCGGAGGCCACGAGCAGCCCCAGCCGGACGCCGTCGTAGGCTGCCGCGTCACCGATCGCCCAGATGCCCGGCACGGAGGTGCGGAAGTCCTGGCCGATGACGATCCCGCCGCCGGCAGCGGTCGCGAGCCCGGCCGTGGCGGCCAGCTCGTCGCGGGCGATGCGCTCCTCGGCGAGGATCACGAGGTCACCGTTCATGCTGGAGCCGTCCTCGAAGACGATGCCCGACGCCGGCAGGGCGGACCCGGCGGCGGTGGGAACGACGGCGGCGGGACGGACGGTGGTGCGGACCGGGCGGACGCCGCGGGACCGGAGCACGGCCTCGGCCTGGCCGGCGGCCGAACCCGTGCCGACCAGGATGCCGAGGGGGCGGCGGCCCAGGACCCGGGTGACGTCCTTGACGGCCTCGCCCAGCCCGGCGGCGTCGTCGATCGTGGAATAGCTCAGGCAGCGGGCGGCACCTTCCACCGGAGCCTCGGCGGGGGCGGAACCGGTGGCGATGACGAGCTCGTCGTAGTCGAACTCCATGCCGTCGGCGGTGGTCACGCAGCGGTTTTCCGCGTCGATGTAGCTGGCCGGCTGGCCGAAGCGGACGGATACCTGGGGCAGGACGGCGAGCTCCAGCAATTCCTCGGGGGCGTCGTCCCGGTTGCTGAGGACCGTGATGGCGCCGGCGAACGGGGTCCGGGTGAGCTGCCGGACGAGCGCCTGGGCGGCCCGGCCGGCGCCGGCGATGACGATCCTGGGCCGGGCGGCCGTGGTGGCGGCGGCAGCCGGAGCGCCTGTCAGGGAGGAAGTGGAGATGGGAGACATTGCCGGAGCGGACATGTGCTGGCCCTTTCGCTGGGTGGCCATCGTGTGGCCGGTGTGCTTGATGAACCCCAGCGTAGGCGTCCGATTTTTCCGGGGTGTTTCCCGGGTGTTGCCGCTTCTGCCCTGCCCGTTCGCCAGTATTTACCGGCCGGTAATGCCGTGGGTCACACCCCGCGAAGGCCGGCAGCAAAGCAACGCGGGGTCACTTAGCGCCTATAGATAGCGGTGGGATGGGCGCTATGTGACCCCGCGTTGGGTTAGACCCGGATCCGGTAGCCGCGTTTCACCACGGTTTCCACCAGCCGGGTGTCCGGCAGCGCGGACCGCAGCCGGCTGACGGTCATGTCCAGGGCATGCACGGAACCGCGCAGCTCCAGCAGGTCCGAGAGCGCCTCGCGGGACAGCACTGCCCCGCCGGCGCCGATGAGCGCGCGCAGCAGCAACAGCGGTGCGGGCGCCATCTCAACCGGCTCGCCGTTGATGCGCAGCGACCGGCCACGCAGCTCCACCCTGCCGGAAACGGTGTCGATCCGGCGGACGTGGTTCAGCGCCAGGTGCTCGCAGACCAGCCGGATCAGGGCGCCCATCCGGAACCGTTCCGGGATCAGCGGATGCAGCCCGGCATCGAGCAGCGGCTGCGCGGTGATGGGCCCGACGACGGCGGTCGCCACAGTGGTCTTCAGGCTCTCTACGAGCTGTTTGTAGACGCCCATCTCGTGCGCCGTGCTCCACATCGCGTCCACGGCGGGCGCGCTGGTGAACGTCAGGACATCCAGGTTGCCGCTGCACGCGGCTTCGATCAGCTTGGGCAGCCGGTCGGCGCCGTCGGGCTTGACCCAGCGGTACGGGGTGACCGTCAGGACGGTGGCGCCGGACATGCGCAGGCGCTCGAGCTGGCGGACATCGGTGTAGCCGTGCAGCTGCACCGCGACTGTCTTGCCGCGCACACCCTCGGCCAGGAGCATGTCCACGAGCGTGGACGTGGTTTCGTCGCTGCTGATTCCGACGTCGGCGAGCCCGGCGGCGCGCACGGCGCCGCGGGCTTTGGGCCCGCGGACGAACATCCGGGTGGCGGAGAGGGTCTCCAGCAGCTGGTCGCCAATGCCAAACGTGTCCGCGGCCTCGCACCAGCGGCGCATGCCGTAGGCGGTGGTCGCGATGCAAAGATCGGGCCGGGCGGCGATGATCGCCCGGGTGTCCTCGATCAGGCTCTGGTCCTCCCGGACCGGGGCGATCTTCAGTGCCGGGGCGTGAAGCACCTCGGCACCGCGGCGTTCCAGGGCCTCGATGAGGTCCTGCGAACGGCGGTGCGAGGTGACGCCGATCCGGAAGCCGTCCAGGGGAAGGTCCCGGTCGGTCGCCTCCTCGGCGGGTTCGGGCGCGGGGGCGACGGCGGTCGCGCCGGCGGTCAGTGCGGAGGCGAGGGCGGGGTTCAAGGAGGACAGTGGTGCGCCGGGCTCCGGGAAGGTTGCGGCGACGGCGTTCAATGCGCTCATGGGAATCCTTACGCCTCCATCAGTGATGCGGCCAGACGGTCGAGCTCTGCCGTGGCATCGGCACAGCCCCGGTTGGCTTCGGCCACCCGGACAACGTCCCCGATCACCAGGACGGCGGGGTTGCTGCAGTCCGCGGCTGCGGAGGTGATGGTGCCCAGCTCGGCGATCGTGGTGCGCTGGCCGGGGCGGTAGCCGCGTTCGACGACCGCCATCGGCATGTCGGCCCGCATTCCGGCCCGGCGGAGTCCGGCCGCGAGGTGGTGCAGGGTGCCGATGCCCATCAGGACCACAATGGTTCCGCCGAGCCCGGCGAGGTGCGTCAGTTCGTTCTCGGTCAGCGGGGCATGGCCGGAGACCACGGTGAACATGTGGCTGACTTCGCGGTGCGTGACCGGGATGCCGGCGGCGGCCGGAACCGAGATGGCGCTGGTGACTCCGGAGATGACGCGGACCGGAACCCCGGCCGCGACGCAGGACGCGACTTCCTCGCCGCCGCGGCCGAACACATAGGGGTCCCCGCCCTTGAGGCGGACCACATTGTTGCCGGCCAGCGCGCTTTCCACCATGAGCTTTTCGATGTCTGCCTGGCTGACCTTGTGGTGGCCGGGCTTCTTGCCCACGTCCACTAGCTCTGCCGAGGTCAGGGACGGCAGGTCCTGGTACGGGGCGAGCCGGTCGTAGAAGACGACGTCGGCGTCGCGCAGCGCGGCGACGGCGGCGACGGTGAGCAGCTCGGTGGTCCCGGGTCCGCCGCCGACCAGCGTGACGTGGCCCGCCGGGCCGGCCGGGGGCTCGGCCGCCACCGGAATGCCGGTGGCACGGCACCGGCCGAGGAGGGCCTCCCAGCCCGGCTGGCCGTCGTCGACCGCCGCGACCAGGAACGGGCGCTCGGGCAGCGGGCCGTCCATGCCGGCGCCCTGCGGGGTGCTGAGGCGGAACACGACGGCGCCGGCCGCCTCATAGCGCCGCGCGGCCTGACGGGCGGCGTGGTCCGCGCCCGTGACCAGGACTTCGCGTCCGGTGAGGTCAATGGTGAGCTGCATGGCTATACCTCGTTCTCGTCAGGCAGTCCCGGGGTGGTGGCTCGGACCGGAATGGAAGCCCCGATCAGGACCGGTTGCTGCCCGGCCCGCGCCTTCTCCTCCGCTGTCGCGGGGCGCATCTGGCCGCGCTCGTCGGAGACGAAGGTGATCGAATCGTCTTTCTGGTCCGGGGCGTTGACGAAGGAGCGGAAGCGGCGGAGGCGTTCGGGATCCTTCAGGGTGTCGGCCCATTCGTCGACGTAGGTGTCAACGTGCTTGGCCATGGCGGCTTCGAGGTCCTCGGCGATGCCCAGGGTGTCGTGGACCACCACGTCCTCGACGTGCTTGATGCCGCCGTCGAGCTCTTCCTGCCAGCGCGCGGTGCGCTGCAGCCGGTCGGCCGTGCGGATGTAGTACATGAAGTAGCGGTCGATGTACTTGATCAGGGTTTCGTCGTCGAGGTCCTTGGCCAGCAGCTGGGCGTGCGCCGGAGTGGCGCCGCCGTTGCCGCCGACGTACAGGTTCCAGCCGTCGGCGGTGGCGATGACGCCGACGTCCTTGCCCCGGGCCTCCGCACATTCGCGGGCGCAGCCGGAGACGCCCATCTTCAGCTTGTGCGGGCTGCGGAGGCCGCGGTAGCGCAGCTCGAGCGCGATGGCCATGGCCACCGAATCCTGGACCCCGAAGCGGCACCAGGTGGAGCCGACGCAGGACTTCACCGTGCGCAGGCTCTTGCCGTAGGCCTGGCCGGATTCGAAGCCGGCATCGACCAGGACCTTCCAGATTTCGGGCAGCTGCTCCAGCCGGGCGCCGAACATGTCGATCCGCTGCCCGCCGGTGATCTTGGTGTAGAGGCCGTACTGCTCGGCGACCGTGGCGATCACGCCGAGTTTCTTCGGGGTGATCTCGCCGCCGGCGATCCGCGGGACCACCGAGTAGGTGCCGTCCTTTTGCATGTTGGCCAGGGCGCGGTCGTTGGTGTCCTGCAGGGTGCCGCGGCCGGCGTCCAGGACGTAGGCGCTGTTCTGGCTGGCGAGGATGTTGGCGATGGTCGGCTTGCAGATATCGCAGCCGGCGCCGGTGCCGTACTTGGCCATGATCTCCTCGAAGGAGGTCAGCTCCAGGACCCGGATGGCGTCGAAGAGTTCCTGGCGGGAGAGCTCGATGTGTTCGCACAGGGCCTTGGAGACTTCGACGCCGGACTTGGTCAGTTCGGTTTCGAGCAGCTTCTTGAGCATCGGCACGCAGGAACCGCAGCTGGTGCCGGCGCGGGTGCAGCCCTTGAGCTCGCCGAGTTCCCGGACCGGCGCGTTGCCGTCGCAGCTCCCGCAGCCGTTGACGGTGTCACGGATGGTTCCGGCCGAGACGTTGTTGCAGGAACACAGGATCGCGTCATCTGGCAGTTGGATCTCCAAGACTTCGTCCCCGGCGTCGCCGCCGCCGGCCGCGGTGAGGTAGGCGCCGGGTTCGGCGGCCAGTTCGCGGCCCAGCATGGGGCGCAGGGAGGTGTAGGGCGAGGCGTCGCCGACGAAGATGCCGCCGAGCAGGGTCTTGGCATCGTCGGTGGTGACGATCTTCTGGTAGACGCCGCGGGCGGGGTCGGCGTAGACGATCTCGAGCGCGTGTTCCGTGCGGGCGAAGGCGTCACCGAAGCTGGCGACGTCGACGCCGGAGAGCTTGAGCTTGGTGGCGGTGTCGAAGCCGGGGAAGGTCGCGTCGCCGCCGTGCAGCCGGTCCGCGACGATTTCGGCCATCGTGTTGGCCGGGGCCACGAGTCCCAGGCACATGCCGCCGAAGTTGGCGACCTCGCCGATCGCCCAGATGCCGGGAACCTCCGTGGAACAGTCGTCGGAGATGACGACGCCGCCGCGCTGGCCGAGCTGGAACTGCTGCGGTCCCTTTTGCCCATCCGGGCCATCCGCCGCCCGGAACAGTTCGTCGCGGGGCCGCACGCCGATCGCGACGATCACGATGTCGGCGTCGATGATCCGGCCGTCGGCCATGAGGACGCCGGTGACCTGGCCGTCGTCGTCAGAGATGACCTCGGAGGGGAACACCCCGCCGTGGACGGTGAAGCCCTTGGCCTCGATCAGCCGGCCGAGCGCCTGGCCGGCACCCTCGTCCAGCTGGGTGTTCATGAGCCACGGCGAGCCGTTGATGACGATCGGGGTGGCGCCGAGCTGTTCGGTGCCGGCGGCTGATTCCAGGCCCAGCAGACCGCCGCCGATCGTGACCGCGTTGACCTTCCGGCCCAGCTTCGCGGTGAGGTCCGCGATGGCCTTGTTGATGGACCAGACGTCCTCAAGGGTGCGGTACACATGGGTGAGTTCGGCGCCCGGGATGGGCAGGCGGGCAGCGTCCGAGCCCGTCGCTACCACCAGCTCGTCATAGGGATAAATGGTTCCCGCCGCGGTCCGGACGGTCTTGCCGGCGGCGTCGATGCTGGTGACGCGCTCGCCGGTCTTGAGGTTCAGGGCCGTGTGGTCCCACATGGAAGCGCTGCCCAGGGTGAGGTCGACGTCGCTGTCGGTGAGTGCCTTGCTCAGCGCGACGCGGTCATAGGGGAGGTGGGCTTCCTCGGTGAGGACGGTAACGTGCCAGCCATCGAGTCCGCGGGCGTGCATGGCATCGGCGAACCGGTGCGCTGCGGGGCCGCCGCCGGCCACCACAATACGGCGCGGGGCGGCGCTGGTTGCGCCCTGGATCGGGTGGCTTGAGGGGTGTCCGGTCACGGTGGGCCTTTCGCATGGGCCGCAGACGGTGCTCTGCAGCTTGTCGTCCCAGACTAGGCAACCGGAATTTCGCTTCAGTTTCCCTTATGTTTCGTGATCTTAACTTCTGCATCACGAATGCATTTCCCGCCGTGTGAGCTCTCTTTTACGCGCCGGACACATCCGGCGCGTCCGGATGAAACACCGCGCGCCTAGCTTGAATATGTGGCCGCAGCAGCGGTTGAGCCCGTAAGGGATGTATCAGAGAGGGGCCGGGATGACCGCCGTACTTGAAACCGCCGTACACAACGTTGAGGACCAAATTACTGAAGCCGCAGCCGGCTGGCACCGGGTGTGCGCCGTGGCGGACCTGGAACCCGCCTGGGGCGAGGCGGCACTGATTGCGGGCCGCCAGGTGGCCGTGTTCCGCACCCTGTCCGGTGAGGTTTTCGCCGTCGCGCAGGAGGACCCGGCCACCGGGGCGAACGTCATGGCACGCGGCATCACCGGATCCCGCGGGGACCGGCCCACGGTGGCATCTCCGTTGCACAAGGAGGTCTACGACCTCGGCACCGGAGAATGCCTCGGCAGCCCGGAACTCCGCCTCGCCACCTTCGGTACCCGGATTGTGGGCGGGTACATTGAGGTGCAGCTCTAGAGGCCCAGTGCCTCGCGGACGTCCGCAAGGACGCCGTCCAGGGCCGTGCGGGCCTCGTCCCGGGCTGCCGGAAGCTCGGCGGCCGAGCCGACACTGCGGATGACTTCCAGGTAGCACTTGAGCTTCGGTTCCGTACCGCTGGGGCGGATGATCACACGGCTGAGGTCCCGGGTCAGGTACAGCAGGCCCTCGGTGGGCGGGAGGAGTTCGCTGCCCTCGGCAAGGTCCGTGACGGCCTCGACGCCGGAGCCGCCAAACGATTCCGGCGGGCTCACGCGCAGCCGGTTCATCATCGCGTCCAGCAGGCCGAGGTCCGCCACCCGGATGCTGAGCTGGTCGCTCGCGTGCAGCCCGTGCACCAGGTACAGCTCGTCCAGGGTGTCAAAGATCGTCTTGCCCTCGGCCTTTGCGGCCGCCGCGAGTTCGGCAATGAGTACCGCAGCCGAAATGCCGTCCTTGTCGCGCACCAGCGACGGAGCAACGCAGTAGCCCAGCGCCTCCTCGTAGCCGTAGACCAGCCCCGGCACCCGGGCAATCCACTTGAAGCCGGTCAGGGTTTCCTCGTGCGCGTAGCCTGCCGCGGCCGCGATCCGCGCCAGCAGCCGGGAGGACACGATCGAGTTGGCGAACACGCCGGCCGGTGCTTCGCCACTGGCGACCTGCCGCGCCACGACGTGGGCACCGAGCAATGCGCCTACCTCGTCGCCGCGCAGCATGCGCCACGCGCCGGTATCAGGATCCTTCGCCGCCACCGCTGCCCGGTCGGCGTCGGGATCGTTGGCGATCACGATGTCGGCGTCCTCGCGCGTCGCCGCCTCGAGGGCAAGATCCAGCGCCCCGGGCTCCTCCGGGTTGGGGAAGTTCACCGTGGGGAAGTCCGGATCCGGCTGCGCCTGTTCGGTGACGAGGGTGACGTCGTCGAATCCGGCGGCGTTCAGCACCGCCACGGCCGTTTCTCCGCCCACCCCGTGCATGGGGGTCAGGACGATCTTCAGCCCGCGGGCCGGGAAGTGCTCAGGAACCGCCAGGGCCGCGACGGCGCGCTGGTAGTCGGTCGCGATCGAGGGCTCCAGCACAGTCCACCCGTCCGCGGCCAGGACGATCGAGTCCAGGGCGCCGACGGCGTCGATCTTCGCCGCTATCAGGGCATCGTAGGGTGCCACGATCTGGGCGCCGCGGCCGCTTTCCTCCACCGCGTGACGGCCGAGGTACACCTTGTAGCCGTTGTCCTGCGGCGGGTTGTGGCTGGCGGTAACCATGACGCCGCCGTCGCAGTCCAGCGCCCGCACCGCGTAGGCGAGCAGCGGGGTGGGCAGCGCGGCCGGCATCAGGAAGGTCTCAACCCCCGCCGCGGTGAGGATCGCCGCTGTTTCCTCGGCGAAAATGTCGGAGTTGTAACGGGCGTCATAGCCGACGACGGCGCGCGGCCGGGTGCCGGGGGAGGCCTGCCCGACCGCGTTGGTGAGGAAGGCGGTGAAGCCGGCGGCGGCGCGGCGGACCACCACGCGGTTCATCCGGTTCGGACCCGGGCCGAGGGCTGCCCGCAGTCCAGCGGTGCCGAACTGCAGGGTGCCGCTGAAGCTGTCGGCCAGTTCCTGGCGGGCCGCGGCGACGCCCCCGTCGGCGCGGCGGACGAGTTCGGAGAGTGCGGCGGCGGTGGCGGGGTCCGGGTCCTGGCTTGCCCAATCGCGGGCATCGCTCAGGAGGCGGGCGAGTTCGGCATCAGAAGACGTCATGGAACCAAACTATCGCCAATCGTGGGCGATTCCTGCCCAGACAATCGGGAGTTCGGGTTTCAGTTCCATCTCGAGGCCTTTCGCCGGACCTTGACACTCAAATTTCCGGACACGTAACGTCTGGAATATGAAGATGGGCCGTGGTGTCGAATGGGCCGTGCACAGTTGCGTCAACATGGCATGGACACCGCCCGGTGAGCCGGTGAACAGTGCCCGGCTGGCAGAGTTCTACAAACTCCCGGCGGCCTATCTCAACAAGCAGTTTCAGTCGCTGGTCCGCGCCGGCGTCCTGGACTCGGTGTCGGGTCCCCGCGGCGGCTTTCTCTTGGCGCGCCGGCCCGAAAATATCACCGTGCTGGATATCGTGCTGGCGCTGGAGGGCCAGGACCCGGCGTTCCGGTGCGAGGCGATCCTCGGAAATGTTCCGGAACCGGACCGGCAGGAGAACTTCGCGCGGACGTGCCTGATTTCCCAGACTATGCGCCAGGCCGAACTCGCCTGGCGGCAGGCGCTGGCCCGCCAGAGCATCGCCGGGATCGCGGACTCGATGGAGCGGCGGTTCCCGGCGGATAAAGCAAAGGTCCTGGACTACCTGGCCGCGGAATAGCCGCAGCCGGGTGGCCCAGGACCTGTCGCGGGGCCTAGCCAGAACCAGGATCAGAGCTTGGCGATGATGTCTGCCAGCAGCTTGGAAATCCGCGGGCCGGCGGCCTCGCCGGCCTCGAGGACTTCCCCGTGGCTGAGCGGCACGGGGCTGATCCCGGCGGCGAGGTTGGTCACCAGCGAGATGCCGAAGACCTCCATGCCGGCGTGACGGCCGGCGATCGCCTCAAGCGCCGTGGACATGCCCACCAGGTCGGCGCCGATCCGCTTGGCGTACTGCACCTCGGCGGGCGTCTCATAGTGCGGGCCGGTGAACTGGGCGTAGACGCCCTCGTCCAGCGACGGGTCCACCTCGCGGGCCAGCCCGCGGATCCGGGAGGAGTACAGGTCCGTCAGGTCCACGAACGTTGCCCCTTCCAACGGAGAGGTGGCGGTGAGGTTGATGTGGTCGCTGATGAGCACCGGCGTGCCGGGCGTCCAGTTCTCGTTGAGCCCGCCGCAGCCGTTGGTCAGCACGAGGGTCTTGCAGCCGGCCGCGGCGGCGGTGCGCACCCCGTGCACCACGGCTCGGACGCCCTTGCCCTCGTAGTAGTGCGTGCGTGCGCCCAGTACCAGGGCGCGCTTGCCCTCTTTGGTCAGGACCGAGCGGATGGTGCCCACGTGCCCCACCACGGACGGTGCGGAGAAGCCGGGGATTTCGGCGGCGGACAAGGTGGCGGTCGTCTCGCCGATGAGCTCGGCGGCGTCGCCCCAGCCCGAGCCGAGGACCAGCGCGACGTCATGGGATTCGACGCCCGTCTCTGCAGCGATGTAGTCGGCGGCGGCGCGGGCGGCGTCGAAAGGGTCCGTGTTCAGGAATTCTGTTGTACTCACCGGTACAAGTTATCGCGGCCGGGGCCCGCTGCCCAGCATGCACGGCCGGACCCGCGCGCGGCCCGGATTCTTGGTGGCTCCGGTTCAGATGGTGGACAATGGTTGATTGTGACTACGCATCCTGACTTCAGCTCACCCCGCATCGCAATTCTCGGCGGAGGGCCTGGCGGCTACGAGGCCGCCATGGTCGCCGCCTCGCTGGGGGCGCAGGTCACCATCATCGAGCGTGCGGGCCTCGGCGGCTCGGCGGTGCTGACCGACGTCGTTCCGTCCAAAACCCTGATCGCGACGGCAGATCTGATGACCCGCGTCGGCGAGGCCGGCGAGCTCGGGGTTAAATTCGACCTCGACGGCGGCGACTGCACCCCCACGATGCGCGCGGACCTCAAGCACATCAACGACCGCCTGCTGCGGCTGGCGCGGAAGCAGTCGGAGGACATCCAAGTCGGGCTGGAACACCAGAACGTCCGCATCCTGATCGGTTCCGGCAGGCTGCTGGACAACCACACCATCGAGGTCCTCACCGCCAACGGCACCGAGACGGTGGAAGCAGACACCATCCTGCTGGCGGTCGGCGCCCACCCGCGCGAGCTGCCCACGGCCCGCCCGGACGGTGAGCGCATCCTCAACTGGGCCCAGATCTACAACATGGACGTGCTCCCCGAAGAGCTGATCGTGGTGGGTTCCGGCGTCACGGGCGCGGAATTCGCCTCGGCCTACAACGGCCTGGGTTCCAAGGTCACCCTGATTTCCAGCCGCGACCGCGTGCTGCCGGGCTCGGACACCGACGCCGCCGAGGTCCTCGAGGGCGTCTTCGAACGCCGCGGGCTTAAGGTCCTCTCCCGCGCCCGCGCCGAGACCGTCGAGCGCACGGACGACGGCGTCGTGGTCACCCTCGGCGACGGTTCGAAGGTGACCGGCAGCCACTGCCTGGTCTGCGTCGGCTCCATCCCCAACACGGCCGGCATCGGCCTGGAGGAAGCCGGCGTCGCGCTGACCGAGAGCGGCCACATCAAGGTCGACGGCGTCTCGCGCACCACTGCGCCGAACATCTACGCCGCGGGCGACTGCACCGGCGTGCTGGCGCTCGCCTCCGTCGCCGCGATGCAGGGCCGGATCGCGATCGCGCACTTCCTGGGCGACAGTGTCATGCCCCTTAAGCTGCACCAGGTGGCATCCAACATCTTCACCTCGCCCGAGATTGCGAACGTGGGCGTCTCCGAGGCCGAGATTGATTCGGGCAAGTACCAGGCCGACGTCATCAAGCTGTCCCTGCGCAGCAACGCCCGCGCCAAGATGCGCAACCACCGCGACGGTTTCATCAAAATCTTCGCCCGCAAGGGCTCCGGCACCGTGATCGGCGGGGTGGTGGTGGGCCCGAACGCCTCCGAGCTCATCTTCGCGATCTCGATCGCCGTGACCCAGAAGCTGCACGTCGACGACATCGCCAGCACTTTCACCGTGTACCCGTCCCTGAGCGGCTCCATCTCCGAAGCAGCCCGGCGGCTCCACGTCCACATGTAGATTGCGCACGTAGAGTTACAGAGCGGGCCCGCCGCAATCCGGAGGCTGATGCCATGCAGAGTCCCCAGGCGCTGGTTGAAGCCGCCGAGCGGGCCGCCGCGCGCTCTACTGCGCACGGCGCCGCGGGGGACGTCGCGGGGGAAGAAGAATCCTTCACCGGGTTCGGCGTCACCGGGGTTCCGTTCAGTTCAGGCTACGTACTGGCGTTGCGGCGCTTCGCCGGGTCATCGATCGGGCCGGGGTACACCTCGGTCTGGATCCGCGACCCCGCCGGAGCATGGTCAATGCATGGCACCGTGGCCCCAGGACTCTCGTGCCCCCGGTACTTCGGCGCCGCCCTCGATTCGGCGTCAACCTCCCGCATTTCCCTCACGTGGAGCGGCAGCCACGCTTTCACGGTCGACGTCGACGGCGGCGCTGCGCTGCACTGGCAGCTCACGCTGCGCTCCACGACGATCACCAGATTCATGACGGTGGTGTCCGGTGCCGTTCCGGACCGGCTGTGGCGCAGCCGGGCGTTCCTGCGCGGCATGGGTGCCGTTGCCGGACCGCTCCTCGGGGCGGGCCACCTGGGCCTGACTGGCCTCGCCCCCAACGGCCAACGATTTGCCGTCCACCCTCGGCGCATGTGGTTCGTCGCAGACAGCCGGGCCGTGCTCAAGGGACGCGACTTGGGAGAACCCGCTGCCTTGCCAGTCCAGGACAGGTTGGGGGACTTCTGGATACCCCGGCGCGGCATCCTGATGATGGGAACCGCGGTGTTCGAGCCGGGAGATTAAGCACGACGGTTGACCGGCGCCTGAGGTTCCGCGTCCACTGATCCGGGTCTAGCCTCCTGCGCCGCACACATGCGCGGGTGAACGCAGTGTAAATTCTCGCCGCCCAACAGGCATTCATGTCCGACGGCGGCCCTAGGATGAATCTCGTCATTCGCACTCATTCAAGGGGATTACATGAGTTATCCGCAGCAACCGAATGCATTTCCGCCCCAGACCGGAGAGACTCCGCTTTGGGCGCCGCTCTATGGGGCTACCCTCAAGCAGGCCGTCCAGCGATTCTTCAAGAAATACGCCATCTTCTCCGGCCGGGCAAGCCGCAGTGAGTACTGGTGGTGGGCACTGGTGTCCCTCATCGTCGGGATAGTCATCAACATCATCACCAGCACCGGCACGACGACTAATGCGTCCGGAACCGCCGTGACGGGACCGGGTGCCATTGTCGGCTTGATCCTTGCTGTCATTTGGGGGCTCGGGACAATCGTTCCGTCCGTGGCCCTGCTGGCGCGGCGCCTCCACGACGTGAACCTGAGCGCCTGGCTGATCCTGCTGGTCCTGGTGCCGTTCCTCGGCGGCCTGGCGCTGTTGGTGATGACAATTCTGCCCTCCAACCCTGCCGGCCAGCGGTTCGACCAGCCATCCGGCTACTAGTGCGCTTCCGCTGAGCGAAGAATCCCTGGCCGGGAATCCGGGCAGGGATTCTTCGTTTTCGGCAGTCGGGCGCACCGCCGTGCGGGGCCGCGGTTTCGCATCAACGTCGCAACACCTGACTGGGAAGGGTGCTGTTTTATGGGACGTTCGGCGCGTCGTTTGCGGAAAATGGGACCACCGGGCCTGCTTGATAAGCGGCCCGGATATGTTCAGCTCATGAAAGGCGGGCATTCGAACTTAGCGGCATGCAGGATCCTCGGGACCAGCCGGAACACAGGGAGCCGTAGCCGGCCCGGCGCTGGGGGCGGGGCACTTCGGGCTGACGGGCGGACCGGGGCCGGCCATCGTGCGGCAGATCGGGGCGAATGTCCGCCGGACATTCGCCCCGATCTGCCGCGGAGTCCGGCTCCGCGCCATCTGCGGCGTGGAACTCCCGCATTTACCCGGCCTAAAACGGGTACGGCGCGATGTCCGGCCGCACGGTCAGCCACTGGATTTCCGTGAAGGATTCCATGTTGGCGTGATGGCCGCCGATCCGAGAGCCGTTGCCCGAGTTCTTGACCCCGCCGAAGGGCGAGTTGGCCTCGTCGGATACGGTCTGTTCGTTGATGTGGACCTTGCCGGAGTCGAGCCGGTCGGCGATCGTCATGGCCATGCCGACGTCGCCGAGAATCCCGATGGAGAGCCCGTATTCGTTGTCGTTGGCCAGGGCCACGGCCTCGTCCACGGTGGAGAACTTCATCACCGGCGCCACGGGGCCGAAGATTTCGTCCTTCCACGCCGGGCTGGCGAGGTCGAGGTCCGCGAGCACTGTGGGCTTGTAGAAGCGGCCGTCGTGGCTGCCGCCGGCGGCCAGGCGCGCGCCGCCCTGCACCGCGTCCTGAACGATCGTGTCCACCCGGTGGAGCTGCTTCTCGTCGATTACCGGGCCCAGCGCCACTGTTCCGCTCTTCGGGTCGCCTACCGGTAGATGGCGGGCCTTTTCCGCCAGGGCGCTGACGTAGTCCTCGTAGATGTCCTCGTGCACGATATGCCGGCCGGACGCCATGCAGATCTGACCCTGGTGCATGAAGGAGCCAAACGCGGCGGCGGAGACAGCTTTGGGGAGGTCGACGCCGGGCAGCACGATCATTGCGTTGTTTCCACCGAGTTCCAGGTGGGCGCGCTTGAGCAGCCGGCCGGCCGCCTCGCCCACTTTGCGCCCTGCCGCCGTCGACCCCGTGAAGGCGATGACGCGGACCTCGGGTGCCTCTACGACGGCCGAGCCGATCTCGGCGCCGCCGGGCAGCAGGGAGAGCAGGCCGGGCGGAAGACCCGCCTCCTCGAACACCCGGACCAAGGTGACGCCACCACAGACCGCAGTGCGCGGGTCCGGTTTGAGCAGGACGGCGTTGCCAAGGGCCAGCGCCGGGGCGACTGCGCGGATGGAGAGGATCAGCGGGAAGTTGAAGGGTGCAATCACCGAAACGACGCCGACGGGCCGGCGCCGGGCGAAGGACCAGCGGCTCTCGTTTGAGGTCAGTACGTCGCCAGCCGGGAGTGAGGGCAGGGCGGAGGCGTCGTAGCATTCGTTGGCCGCGATGTGGGTTTCCAGCCCGGCTTTGGGCGGGATGCCGCCGGATTCGCGGACGATCCAGGCCTGGATTTCCGCCGAGTGTTCCTCCCAGAGTTGTCCCGCGCGGCGGAGCACGGCGGCGCGGTCTTCCGGGTTGCGGGCGGCCCAGTCCTTTTGCGCTTTCGCGGCTACCGCGGCGGCTTCGCGGACATCCTCCACGGAGGCCACGCCATAGCGGCCCAGCGTTTCTCCGGTGGCTGGTTCGACGGCGTCACCGGTCCCGCCGCGCCCGGGCCGCCAGCCGCTGAGGTAGATCTTGCCGTCCCAGAGGGCGGAGTCGAGCAGGGACATGTTGCGTCCTTTCATCGAGGGTTCTGCTTGTGTACCGGCCGGTCGAATCAGAACCGCACCGGGCCTTCGTCCATCTCATGTCGGTAGGCCGCCGCCGTCAAGAGTGCGGGCGTCAAGAGGGCCGTGCGTCGCCGCCCGCGGGACCTTCGGCCGTAGTGCGTCACAGCCGGGCGAGGTCAACTTGGCGCATGGCCAAAATCTATATCCCCTACGGGACCGTCGAAGGACAAACCGCCCAGATCGTGGAGTACATCGCCGAGGTGGTCCGGGCGAACGGGCACCAGGCGGAGACGGCGGACCTCAAGCATTCCCCGGACCCCCTTCCGGGCGGCTATGACGGCGTGATCGTGGCGGCCTCGGTGCACGTGGGAAAACACGAGGGGTACGTCGCAGACTTCGTTAAGAAGAACCGCGCTGAGCTCGAACGCTTGCCGTCGGCCCTGGTTTCGGTGAGCATGGCCGCACACGGAGACGAGCAGACCGCGGAGGGCTACGTGGAGAAGTTTGAGCAGGACACGGGCTGGCGGCCCGCCCACGTCGGGTTGTTCGCCGGCGCCGTGCTCTATACCCACTACGGGTTCATCAAGAAGCACGTCATGAAGAAGATCGCCAGCGACAAAGGATCCCCGGACACGGACACGTCCCGTGATTACGTGTACACCGAGTGGGACGGCGTCCGGCGCTTCACGGAGGACTTCCTGGCCCGGTTCGCTGAGCCGCCCACCCAGTCGTAGGGCTCAGTCGTAGAGCTCAGGAGTAGGCGTACGGCGGAACAGTGTCGCCGGGGGTGAAGGGTTCGAACCACTGCTCGAAGTCCAGACTTGCGGCGTCGTCCTCGAGAACGTCAAGGTTGTCGGAGTAGAGCGCGTCACTGTCGGCATCCTCCAACAGGACTTCCTCGACGTCGGCCCGCCAGTCCTCCGAAAGGTCCAGTTCGTAGATGTCCTCGGTGATTTCCGCCTGATCGAGCAGGCAGCGGACGGCTAGTTCCGCTGCAAGGCAGCCGGGGGCGGTCCAGCCCCGGACCAGCGACGCGGTGACGTCGGCCGCGACCACGATGAACTTCTGGGTGAACTTCGCGTCGTAACTGGCGGCGAACTGTGGCGGCAGCGAGGACAGGACCGAGGTCCCGGCAATGTCGGTGGGCGTGACTACATCCAGCGTGCTGAGCGTTCCGAGATCGCGGAACAGCTGGTCGATGAGGATGCTCGACGAGTTCCACAGGAGTCCGGCCAGCAAGCGGGTCTGGCCCACGGCTTTGCGCCGGTCTTCGGAGGAGACGGAGGCCATCTCGGCCAGGTCCTCGGGATCAAACTGGAGCCGCTGCTCGGCTGTCATGTCGTCCGGGTGGGGGTCGAGCCCAAGCAGTTCCAGGCTCAGCCCGGTGAGTTTCCCGGCGTCGGCCAGCAGTTCTTCGGTGATGTCGTCGTCGTCGGCGCTCATGGCCCCGATGCTACCCGCCGTTGGCCCGCGGCCCGATTTGCGTTACGCGGCCGGGTTTGGCGGCGGTGCGGCAGCCTTAGGCGGCCGCCGGGTGGATGGTTCCCGACGTCGAACCCGCCCTGGCCATCCGGACGGACAGCAGATAGGCGATCCCGCAGGCCAGGGGAACCAGGCTGGCCGCGATCAGCGATCCGACCGCACCCGACCTTCCGATGATCGTGATCAACAGCGGCAACACCCCCAAGCCCACCAACAGCCAGCCGGCCAGTGCGGTAACTTTCAGGCCGAGGATTGCGGCCGGGAACGCCAGCGCGAGAACGCTGACGGCGATAAGGGGGCCGTTGTCGTTGAGGAAGGCGCTCAGGGCAGCGGGGTCAAAGGCGAGCCACACGCACGCGGCAATGAAGGCCGAGGCGAGGGCGAGCAGCAGGGGAGCGGTTGCCGCCGGCCAGAACCAGGCCGAGACCGCGAGGATGAGCATCGGAACCACCCAGGCGAGCGTGATCAGCGTTCCGGTTGTTCCGCCCGGGTCCTGCATCGCGAAGCCGCCGATGAAGATTCCCCCGATGATGGTGAACGCCGCCATGACGGCCGCTCCGGTGCGCGTCAGCGCGGCCGCCCGCCGTTGCGGATCCTTGTCGCGCGACATGACAACGCCCATCACGACGGCGAACACAATGATCGCGCCGAGCGCCAAAATGACCGGGACGTTCATGGGATGCCTCCTGCGGCTGAACGGAACCTACGTTCATTGCAGCCCCGCCCCTCGGCCGTGCCAAGGGGAGAAAGGCCCGCTTCGGAGCTAGTGGAGTTGCTGAGTGCCCTGAACTCCGGGCTTCCCGATTATTGTTCAACCCAGATGGCGTGGGACAGCCGAACCGTATGTGGCAACTTGGCCTGCCCCGCAGGCCGGGGTGGCCGGACGCACTATACCGAGAGGGGAATGGGATGCACCTCGTCCGCAGGGTGACCCGTGCGGTCATGAATGCGCTTCACAGCATCCGCGGCTTTAATGTTCCTCTTCGGGGGAATGGTGACCGCCTGCTCCGAAGTTACGGACGGTTAAACTCCTGCTGCCACCGTGCCTTATCCCACCTCTCCTGCAGCTTTCGGTCCATGGTCCATTTACTCTCCCATGTGTCGAAGTTGGCCTTGAAGGTGGGCACGTAGTAATTGGAGCCCTTGCGGTGGGTTCTCTTCTTGAGTCTCAGCAAGAGGCCGAGCAGGATCCACACTGCGATGAGAATTACGACCAGGAAGAATACTGTCTCCACGGGCAACCAGTCCTCGAAGGGGTTTAATGCCCCCAGTTTAATCCAAGTAGCGCCGGATAACGAAGCATGCCGCTTCCCACCGGCAGTGCCACTGCCCGTACCGTTGTCGCACGAACAGGAGTTCTGTTCGCCGGTAGGGAAAACAGGTGAGACCTTCGTCCTTCTAAGCCCCCAAGTGTCGCAAGCGTGCGTCTGACTGACAATGGCCGGACTCGGACTCGGACTTGCCCGACGTGCGGTTACAGCTGGCGGGAGGTTGGTGCACTGCGTTTCAACAAGGTCCGGGCTCCCCAATTCACGCACGACGTCAAGACCAGGACGGGGATTGCATTGGTAGAGCATGACCGCTTAGAAGTAGCGATCGATATTCCCACGCTGACTATGTCCGGGCTGCCCTGTATGTGTTCGTTCCGGTGTGGTTTGGTAGGCGGCGTACCCCAAGCGGAGGGTCCACGCCAGAGCACTCACGGTGGTCGGGCCTCTCCTCAGTTCCTTCTCATCATCCGGCCCGACATTGTGATGACCATGAGGACGACAACTCACCTGCGGGGCGATCAGGAAAAAAGACCTCTACCTCCTGGTGCGTCGAAAATGCATAATGGCGTCATGTTCCTTTTCGTGCTAGTAGCCATTTTGCTGCTGGTCTTGTTTTGGCAATACATCGTGGCTGGGATCGGCCTGTGGGTGCTCGTGCTGATCATGCGCACCTTGATCAATTGGACCATCGCCGACCCCAAGCCGAACTACCGCCGGGAGCACGTTCAGACCCGGCCTGTGGCCAGGCCCGTCCAGGCTCGCCCTGTTGCCAAGTCCATCCAGACCCGGCCAGCGGCCAAGCCCAGGCCTGCCCTCGAGTTGCCACGGCCCGACTATCTGCCCAGGTGGACTGCCAGCCGCCGGCTGGATGCCGCCCGCGAGCATGCCCAGTGGCAGAAGAATTTCGACAACGCAGCGCAGTAAACCCCGCCGGCCCGGGGTCTAAAAGGGGTAGCGGGGCCGCACCGGTGTCCGGCGGAGAGCGTATTCCGGGGCGCCGGAACCATGGCCCGGTCCAGCTGTGCCTCGCGGGCACCGATGGCGGAAACCCCGCGGATATAGTTCGCCGCCACGCCCAACACGGCTGCCCGTTCACCGATACGCGGGCAACGTTTCTGAACTGGGCCTCAGGCTTGTTCGACCTTGCCGACCACACGCCCGATTAGCTGTAGGTGGTAAACGTACGACCCACACCTGGTACCGGCAACATTGTTGTTGCGCACGCGGAGTCAGTCGCCCGTCTGCGACGTTGCCGACCAGTACCACGTGTGTGAGGCGGGATAAGGACGCCGCCTCGTTCGTGGGGTGAAGTCCTCGTCCGTGGCGTCGACTATCTTTAGCTGGCCGCCCTCGTCAACCATCCTCGCAAGGTCGGCCCTGCTCAACTGCTCGGCCAGCCTCTGCCGGACTGCCTCGGTCACCTCGAAGAGGCGATCGTCCACTGTTTCGACGAGTTCGCGGAAAAGCTCCACGAGCGGAGGCGGCAGCGTCTGCGACGCGGTCATTGCCGACACATCCCGCACTCGAAGGGTTGAGGCATCGAGGACACCCACCGGAAAAGTTGTCGCCACGTTTGATTGCGAGTGCGCAATCGTGGTGTTCCTGAATGCCCCCACCAGCTGGTGAATGTCTAAGAGCTCATCGGGGATGGCGATGTGGTCGGTCAGTGGCTTGCGCACGTTCGAGTGGAAGTAGGTGCGGCAGTATGCGACGACGGCGAAGGCGATCAGATAGGCGCCCGCGTCCTCGAGCTGAGAGCCCTCCCCACGGGACTTGATCGCGAGATCGAGGGCATGGCGAGCTTCAGCAAGATCCGCCCCGTAGCTCGACAACTCGACGAACAACCGAGCATCTGCGGAGTCCGGTACCGTCACGATCTTTAAAATTGATTCCTCAGCGCTGTTCACCGGACCATCATCGCCGAGATCGACTACCGCGGCCATCGTTGCGACATGTGTCGCATTGTCGGGCGGACGCCAGACACAAGATGCTGACGGCCTTCGTCGGTGTTGGGGCGCAACAGTGGCCGGATGATCAGGCAGCCGCCCCCTGAAAGTGGGCCTCGATGATGCCCTTGATGTCCTCGTGGCAGCCGCCGCAGCCCGTGCCGGCGCGGGTGGACGCCGATACCTCGGGCACCGTTCCGCAGCCCTCGGACACGGCCGTAGCAATCGCCGTGCCGCTGACGCCGGCGCACCGGCAGACGGTCCGGGCGGGGTCGGCGGCACCCGCGGAAGCGATCTGGTCCGGCCCGTCCAGGCGCAGCAGCAGTGACCTGTCGGCGGGCAGTTCCGCGCCGCGTTCGAAGAGCTGCACCAGCTCGGCCGAGGTTCGCGGCATGCCCACGGCCACGAGCCCTTCCAGCACGCCGGCGCGGGTGGTCATCTTGACGTAGCGGCCGTGCTCGGGATCGGCCCACTGGGCGATCTGCAGCCGGGGCCGGCCGTTCACGGCCCCTGAGTTCAAGGCTTCCTCGTCCCAGGGATCTGCGGACACGTCCCCGGCCACGGCCATGTTCATGCCGCGGGCCTTGAGCACGATCACGCCCGGCAGTTCCGCCGGCAGGGACGGCAAAGCTTCGGCCTCCGCCTCGGGCCCGGACGCCAGCAGGGTCAGATAGTCGGCGAGCCATTCGGCCTGCCGCCAGCCCGGGCCGACCAGCCCGGAGGGTCCCCTCGCAGTCCGGCACTGAACGCATTCGGGGTCCGGGCAGCGGACCTCGGCGCAGTCGCCGATCGCGAAGATGTGGGGCTCGTGGTGGGCGCGGAGCTTGTGGTCCACCAGGATCCCGGCACCGGTGGAGAGCCCGCAGCCCTCCGCCAGTTCGGTCCGCGGCCGGACACCGCAGGAGAGGACCAGGAGGTCGCCGTCGATCGCGGAGCCGTCATCCAGCAACAAGGCGGAGAAACCGCCGTCGGGCGCGTTGTGTTCGACGCCGACCGAGCGGGCGTTGCCGGCCACCCGCACGCCGCAGTTCCGCAGGGACGCCGCGAGCACGGCGCCGCCGCCGCGGTCGATGTTCCGGCCCAAGGGATGCGGGCCGTTGTGCACCACGGTCACCGTGGCGCCTTCCTCGGCCGCGGCGAGGGCCGTCTCCAGGCCCAGCACACCGCCGCCCAGGACCACCACGCGCTTGCCGCCGGCCACGGCAGAGTGCAACACGGACGCGTCGCGGAGATCGCGCAGGGCGGTCACGCCCGGCGGCAGCACCGGCGCGGCCGGGTCCGGATTGAGCCCGGTCAGGTTGGGGATGACCGGCCGTGAACCGGTGGCGAAGACGAGCCGCTCGTAGCCGGGGGAGGTGCCGTCGCTCAACAAGACCTGCTGCCGGGCACGGTCCACGCGGCGGACGCGGACGCCCAGCCGGACATCGACGCCGTCGGCCACCAGTGCCGCCGCGTCCGCGAGGGCGAGCGCGGCCGGCGTCGTCCGGCCGACGCCAAGATCCGCCACCAGCACTCGGTTGTACGCCGCCTCGGACTCTTCGCCGACCACGGTCAGGTGTGCGATGCCGCTGCGCACGGCCGGCAGCAGCTCGTCGATCAGCCTCGCGGCGACGGGCCCGAAGCCCACCACCACAATCCGCTCAGTCATGAGGTCTCCTCTGCTTGAAGAACGCGGGCTGGAACGCCGCTGTGCTTGCCGGCCAGGGCATCCAGGGAAGCTGCCGGGCGGATCCACACTTTGCTGGTCTTGAACTCGGGCATCCCGGAAATGGGGTCCGTGGCCGCCTCCGTGAGCCGGTTGGCGCTCTCGAGCTCCGGGAAGTGGAACGGCAGGAACACCGTCTCCGGCCGGATGTCCGTGCTCAGTTCGGCGCGGCAGCTGACCACGCCGCGTTCGTTGGAAATCGAGACGTAGTCGCCGTCGGCGATGCCCTGGGCGGCAGCCGCGGCGGGGTGGAGCTGGAGCCGCGCCTCCGGCTGTGCCTCGGCCAGGGCGGCCACCCGGCGGGTCTGCGCGCCGGACTGGTAGTGCTCCATCAGGCGGCCGGTAATGAGGGTCATCGGCGTGCCGGGACGATCGTCGCCGGCTCGGTCGTCCCGCTGGTCCGCCCGGCGGTCCGCCGCGGACGGGACGCCCGCAGAAGAAGAACGACGCCGGGGCGTCACCGGCGTGAACGCTGCCCGGCCGCCCGCATGGGCGAAGGCGTCCAGGAAGAGCCGCGGCGTGCCCGCGCTCCCGGCGGGGTAGGGCCAGTAGGCGACCTCGCCGCGGTCCAGCATGGCGTAGTCGATCCCGGAGTAGTCGGCCAGGCCGCCGGAGGAAGCGAGCCGGAGCTCCTCGAACACTGTTTCCGGATCCTCGCTGAAGGTGGAGGGCGCGTGCAGCATTTCGGCCAGCCGGGTCATGATCCACAGCTCGCTGCGGACACCGGGCGGGGGAGTGAGGGCCCGGCGGCGGCGGAGCACGCGGCCCTCGAGGTTGGTGAGGGTTCCTTCTTCCTCGGCCCACTGGGTCACCGGCAGGACCAGGTCCGCCTCGGCGGCGGTCTCGGAGAGGAAGAAGTCGCACACCACCAGGAAGTCCAGGCTGCGCAGGCCCGCGATCACGGCATTCGCATCCGGGGCGGACACCGCCACGTTGGCGCCGTGCACGAAGAGGCACCGGACGCCGTCGGGCTGTCCCAGCGACTTGAGCAGTTCGACGGCGGGAAGGCCGGGGCCGGGAATCAGGGGTTCGGGCACGCCCCAGACCCTGGCCATGTGGGCGCGGGCGGCGGGATCGGTGATCTTCCGGTAGCCGGGGAGCTGGTCCGCCTTCTGGCCGTGTTCGCGGCCGCCCTGGCCGTTGCCCTGGCCGGTGAGCGTGCCGTAGCCGCTGCGCGCGGAGCCCGGCAGGCCTAGCAGGAGGGAGAGGTTAATGGCGGCCGTGGCGGTGTCAGTGCCGTCCACGTGCTGTTCGACGCCGCGGCCGGTGAGGATGTAGCTGCCGCCCTTGCAGGCGCCGTCGGCCAGCCGCCGGGCGGTTTCACGGATCAGCCCGGCGGGGACGCCGGTGATCGACTGGACCCGCTCGGGCCAGAAGCTTCCGACGCTGCGGACCGCGGCGTCATAACCCGTGGTCCGGTCCGCGATGTATCCCGCGTCGGCGAGGCCCTCGTGGATCACCGCGTGGGAGATGCCCAGGAGCAGGGCGAGGTCGGTGCCGGGCAGCGGCTGCAGGTGCAGCCCGCCGCCGTCGGAGGTGAAGGCGGCGGTGGCGGAGCGCCGGGGGTCGACGACGATCAGGCCGCCGGCGTCGCGCGCCCCCTGGAGGTGCTGGACGAAGGGCGGCATGGTCTCGGCAACGTTGGAGCCGAGCATCAGGATGGTGCTGGCGGTGTCGAGGTCCGCGAGCGGGAACGGGAGCCCGCGGTCCAGGCCGAAGGCGCGCATGCCGGCCGCGGCGGCCGAGGACATGCAGAACCGCCCGTTGTAGTCGATCCGTGAGGTGCCCAAAGCCAGCCTGGCGAACTTGCCCAGCTGGTAGGCCTTCTCATTGGTGAGGCCGCCGCCGCCAAACACGCCGACGGCGTCAGCCCCGTGCTCCAGGCGGGCCTGCTTTACGGCGGAGACGATCCGCATGAGGGCCTCGTCCCAGCTGACCGGGTGGTGGACGCCGTCGGCGCCCTTCAGCAGGGGCTCCGTGACGCGGCCCGGGTGGTCCAGCAACGAGGCGGAGGTCCAGCCCTTGCGGCACAAGCCGCCGCGGTTGGTGGGGAAGTCCCGTCCGGCGACTGTCAGGAGCGGCCCGGTCGTTGGGGTAGTGGCGGGGCCCGGTGCAGCGTCTACGGGGTCTGACCCCGGCTGGACAGCCGGGGTCAGAGCCGCTGGAGATGTGAGCGTCATGGCGCACTGCAGAGCGCAGTAAGGGCAGTGCGTGTCGGCGCTTTTGGTCATGTTAGACGTGTCCCATCGCATTTCGGTTGGCGTTGCGGATGTAGCAGAACCAGCAGACCACCAGCATCAGGACGTAGGCCCCCACGAATCCGTAGAACGCCGAGGTGTAGGAACCGCTGGCGGTGTTGGAGGCGTTGAGGACCTGGGGGATGATGAATCCGCCGTAGGCGCCGATGGCCGAGATCAGGCCGAGGGCCGAGGACGCGAGCCTCTGGGTGGTGTGCGTGCTGGCCCCGGAGCGGGCGGCCCGGCTGGAGGTGGCGAAGATGATCGGGATCATGCGGTAGGTGGCGCCGTTTCCGAAGCCGCTGGCGGTGAAGAGGAGCAGGAACAGGAAGAGGAAGAGCCAGAAGTTCTTCAGCGGCAGGGTCCAGAGCATGGTGAGGGTAACGACGGCCATGGCGGCGAAGGCTGCGACGGTCATGCGGGCCCCGCCCATCCGGTCTGCCATGCGTCCGCCGTACGGGCGGGCCAGGGACCCGACCAGCGGGCCGAGGAAGGCCAGGGACAGGGCCACGGTGCCGACGGAGATGGAGGAGAATGCCGGGAAGTAGTCCTTGATGAGCTTGGGGAAGACGCCGGCGAAGCCGATGAAGGAGCCGAAGGTGCCGATGTACAGCAGCGCCATGATCCACAGGTGCGGCTCTTTGACCGCGGCGAGCGAACCTGCGACGTCGCCCTTGGCGCTGGTGAGGTTGTTCATGTACTTCCAGGCACCGAAGGCCGCCAGCAGGATCAGCGGAACCCACATGAACCCTGCGACGGGCAGGTTCACGGTGCCGGCTGCCAGCAGGGTGATGGCGATCGGCACAGCCAGCTGTGCGACGGCGGCACCGAGGTTTCCGCCGGCGGCGTTCAGGCCCAGGGCCCAGCCCTTTTCCCGTGCGGGGTAGAAGAACGTGATGTTCGCCATCGAGCTGGCGAAGTTGCCGCCGCCGAAGCCGGCCAGCGCGGCCACGAACAGCATGACGCCGAACGGGGTGGCCGGGTTGGCGACGCACAGGCCCAGGCCGATCGTGGGGATCAGCAGCAACAAGGCGGACACGATGGTCCAGTTGCGGCCGCCGAAGCGGGGAACCATGAACGTGTAGGGGATCCGGAGCGTGGCGCCGACGAGGCTAGGCATGGAGATCAGCCAGAAGATCTCGTTGGTGGAGAACTTGAAGCCGGCGGAGGGAAGCTGGACCACCACGATCGACCACAGCTGCCAGACCACGAAGCCCAGGAACTCGGCGAAGATGGACCAGTTCAGGTTGCGCCGGGCGATCGAGCGGCCGGCCGACTCCCACTGCTCCTTGTTTTCCGCATCCCAGTTGGCGATCCAGCGGCCGGGCCGGTGGTCGAGGGTAAGGGTGCCGCCGGTACTGGCGGCGCCGACCTCTGCGGTGCCGATTTCGGCGGTGCGTTCAGCAGTCACTTGGGAGACCTCCTTGGGGGGTGATGTCCTTCAAAGGTAGGGACGCCGCGTTTCCGGGACGGACGCGGTTTATTAACGCGCTGTGACTTTTGCCTATCGGGGCTTTTATGACGGTGTGAGAATAGGTGTGACGACCACCACGTGAGACAACGACACGGAGTCCAGATAGCGGACTATTTGTCCATTGACTGGACGGTGGGAACTATTATCAGACGTATACGAATCCCTAGCCGGCGGTCCCGGGCATCGGGCTCTTGGGGAAATATCCGACCGGTCTTCATGAAAGCGTTACTACATGTCATCCACTGCCACCTCCGCGGAGCATGGGTCCACCAAGCAGGTGAATTCGCGCGGCCGCGTGATTGTCGCCAGCCTGATCGGTACCACCGTCGAGTTCTATGACTTCTACGTTTACGCCACTGCGGCCGTGCTCGTTTTCCCGAAGCTCTTCTTCCCCGGGCAGAACGAGACGACCCAGCTGCTGGCATCCTTCGCCGTGTTCGGCGTCGCGTTCATCGCCCGCCCGCTCGGCTCGGTCATCTTCGGCCATTTCGGTGACA
Organism: Arthrobacter sp. 01T425; assembly: GCF_056398725.1. Taxonomy (NCBI): domain Bacteria; kingdom Bacillati; phylum Actinomycetota; class Actinomycetes; order Micrococcales; family Micrococcaceae; genus Arthrobacter; species Arthrobacter sp. 01T425. The sequence goes on from NZ_JBFTPY010000006.1 coordinate 54,888, forward strand.
AGTTCGGCCGCAAGGGCACGCTGGTGGCCTCGCTGCTGACCATGGGCGTTGCCACCTTCCTGATCGGCTGCCTGCCGACGGCAACCGTCCCGGGCTGGACCTTCCTGGCCCCGGCACTCCTCGTGGTCCTGCGCTTCTGCCAGGGCCTGGCCCTCGGCGGCGAATGGAGCGGCGCGGCGCTGCTGGCGACCGAAAACGCCCCGTCGAACAAGCGCGCCATCTACGGCACGTTCCCGCAGCTGGGGGCCCCGATCGGCTTCATCATCGCCAACGTGATCTTCCTGGTCTTCAGCTACACCCTGACGCCGGAGGCCTTCATGGAATGGGGCTGGCGGGTGCCGTTCCTGCTCAGTGCCGTCATGGTGATCATCGGCCTCTACGTGCGCCTCAAGCTGATCGAAACCCCGGCCTTCACCAGGGTCATCGAATCCAACGAGGTTGCCAAGCTTCCGCTGGCACGGGTCTTCAAGACCAGCTGGCGCCCGCTGATCCTGGGCACGTTCATCATGCTCGCCACCTACGTGCTCTTCTACCTGATGACCACGTTCACGCTGACCTACGGCACCCGGGCGTCCAGTCTGGACACGGCGAAGGCCGCCGCCGAAAAGGCCGGCAAGCCGATGACCGAGGCCGCTGCCGCTGCGTTCGTCCCGGGCCTGGGCTACAGCCGGAACGATTTCCTCTGGATGCTGATCGCCGGCGTCGTATTCTTCGGTATCTTCACGCTGGTCTCCGGCCCGCTGGCCGAAAAATTCGGCCGCCGCAAGATGCTGATTGTTGTAACTTTCGGCATCCTCGCCTTCGGCCTGCTGTTCGTTCCGCTGTTCAGCGCCGGATTCGTGGGCGCCATGGCGTTGCTGATCATCGGCTTCTCGCTCATGGGCCTGACGTTCGGTCCCATGGGTGCGCTCCTGCCGGAGTTGTTCCCGGGCAATGTCCGCTACACCGGCTCCGCCATCAGCTACAACGTCTCCAGCATCCTGGGCGCTGCCGTGGCTCCGTTCATCGCCGTCTGGCTCTGGGAACTGGCCGGTGGCAGCACCGTGCTGGTGGGTGTCTACCTCGCCGCCATGGCGGTGCTGACGCTGATCGCCCTGTTCGTGAGCAAGGAAACCCGGGACCTCGACTACACCAACAACGTAGCCTGACATCCTGCCCACTTTCCTGACAGAGGAAGCCCGGTGTGTTCATTGAACACGCCGGGCTTCTGCGTTGGCGGGGCTCAGCTCGCGTAGCGCTCCACAAAGTTCCGCAGGATCTTCATCGGTTCTGTCGCAGTGAACTGCCGGGCGTCATCCATGAGCATTTCGGCCGATTCCGGCGGGAAGTAGCCGGCATGGCGGTAGATATCGATCCTGGTGACGAGCCCTTCAGCATCGAGCTCGGGGTGGAACTGCGTCGCGTACAGGTTGGTCTTGATCCGGAACATGTGCACCGGGCAGGCGGCCGAGCTGGCCAGCAGCACCGCATGGGAGGGCAGGACGGTGCAGGCTTCCTTGTGGCCGGTGAACGCCGTAAAGCTCTCCGGCAGCCCGCGCAGGAGGGGATCCTGCAGCCCCTCCGCCGTCTGTTTGATGGTGACGCCGCCGAGCCCTTCACCGTACGTCCGGTCGATCACGGCGCCCTGGTGCAGTCCGAGGGTGCCGACGCCGTAGCAGGCGCCGAGGAACGGGAAGTCCTCGGCCACGATCCTGTCCAGCAGCCCGGCGAGTTCGCGCTCCACCCGGTGCTGGGTGGCGCTCTTGTGCTCGGCCGGGTCGCTGGACGTAAAGGGACTGCCGCCCACAATGACGCCCGAATAGTCGGACAACTCAAGCGTTGGCAGCGGGGCGGCTTCCATCCGGATGCGGTGGAGCTGCTCGGGCCGGAGGCCGCAGTAGCGGAGGTAGGCGCGGTATTCGTCCTCGGCGGCGGTGTCCTCCGCGCGCGAGGCGAGGAGCAGGAATGGCTTCACACTCCAAGTCTCTACTGGCCGGTTGCGGACGCGCCAGAGGCGCGCCCGCAACCGGCAGCGGCGCCGGCCGTCCGCCGTCCGCCGTCGCCGTACCGTGAGCCGCTTACTCCGCGGCGCCGTCCTCGATCATGGCGATGATGGCGCCGGCGGACACGGTCTCGCCGGCCGCTGCGGCGAGGCCGATGACGATCCCGGCGCGGTGGGCGGTGAGCGGCTGTTCCATCTTCATCGCCTCGAGCACGACGACGAGATCGCCCTCGGCGACCGTGTCACCCTCGGCGACGGCCACCTTCACGATGGTCCCCTGCATGGGGGAGGTCAGGGCGTTCCCGCTCGCGGCCGCGGGTGCGCCGCCACCCCGGGAGCGCTTCTTGGCCTTGGCCGGCTTGGCGCCTGCTGCGTTGCTGACTGAGCCCAGCGACGCCGGCAGCACGACTTCCAGGCGCTTTCCGCCGACCTCGACGACGACGCGCTGGCGGTCACCGGCGTCGGCCGCTTCAGCCTCGGTGCCGGTCGGGGTCCAGGCCGGAATGTCATTGACGAAGGCCGTCTCGATCCAGCGGGTGTGGACCTTGAAGGGGCCTTCGGCCGGTGCGAAATCGGGATTGGAAACCACCGCGAGGTCGAACGGGATGACGGTGGGGATGCCCTCCACCACCATTTCCTCCAGTGCCCGCCGGGAGCGCTGCAGGGCCTGGGCGCGGGTGGCGCCGGTGACGATCAGCTTCGAGAGCATGGAGTCGAAGTTGCCGCTGATGACATCGCCCTGCTCGACGCCGGAATCGACGCGGATACCGGGACCGGTGGGGTTTTTCAGTACCGTGATGGTGCCGGGGGCGGGCATGAAGTTGCGGCCCGGGTCCTCGCCGGTGATGCGGAATTCGATCGAGTGGCCGCGGACTTCCGGGTCGCCGTAGCCGAGCTCCTCGCCGCGGGCCAGCCGGAACTGTTCGCGGACGAGGTCGATCCCGGTGACTTCCTCGGAGACGCAGTGCTCCACCTGAAGGCGGGTGTTGACCTCGAGGAAGGAGATGGTGCCGTCCTGGCCGACGAGGAATTCGCAGGTGCCTGCGCCGAGGTAGCCCGCCTCCTTGAGGATGGCCTTGGAGGATTCGTAGAGCCGGCGGTTCTGTTCCTCGGTGAGGAACGGGGCCGGGGCTTCCTCGACGAGTTTCTGGTTCCTGCGCTGGAGCGAGCAGTCGCGGGTGGAGACCACCACGACGTTGCCGTGGGCGTCGGCCAGGCACTGGGTCTCGACGTGGCGCGGGGCGTCCAGGAAGCGCTCAATGAAGCACTCGCCGCGGCCGAAGGCGGCGGTGGCCTCGCGCACGGCGGATTCGAAGAGTTCGGGGATTTCTTCGCGGGTGCGGGCCACCTTGATGCCGCGTCCGCCGCCGCCGAAGGCCGCCTTGATGGCGACGGGCAGGCCGAACTTGTCCACGAAGTCGAGGATTTCCTCGGCGGATTCGACCGGGTCGGCGGTGCCGGGGACCTGCGGGGCGCCAACCTTCTCGGCAATGTGGCGGGCCTGGACCTTGTCGCCCAGGGCAGAGATCGCTTCGGGGGAGGGGCCGATCCACGTAATGCCGGCATCGATCACCTTGGCGGCGAACTCGGCGTTCTCGGCCAGGAACCCGTACCCGGGGTGGATGGCGTCCGCGCCGGACTGGCGGGCGACGTCGATGATCTTGTCCATCACCAAGTAGGACTCCGCGGCGGTGTTGCCACCGAGCGCGTAGGCCTCGTCCGCGAGCCGGGCGTGCAGCGCGTCGCGATCGGGGTCCGCGTAGACAGCCACCGAGGCGATGCCTTCATCGCGGGCGGCGCGGATGATGCGCACCGCAATTTCTCCGCGGTTGGCGATCAGCACCTTGGTCAGCCGGCGGATGCCCGCGGCTGTAGATGACTGCGTTGATCCCGGCACGGTGGGTGCGGACTGCTCCGAATTTGCTGACAAGGCGTCTCCTTCTTTCCTTCAGGGAGCCTAGCGCGGTTTTGAGGGTTCCGCCGATATTACTTGCGGATTCCGCGCGTATACGGCCCTTCCTTTGTAGGGTTGCCACAAAGGGCGGCGAATTGGCTCACTCCGCCACGCATTCCGTCGTTACTCGGCGCGGACGTCCGCCGGGTCCACAGCCCCGCCGGTCCAGAGCTCGGTGATGCCCACATTCGCCTGGCCGAGCAGGGCACGCAGGGTGGAGATGGAGAGCCCGACGACGGTGTGCGGATCGCCGTCGACCTTGCGGATGAATGCCCCGCCGTAGCCGTCGATCGTGAAGGAGCCGGCGCACTGGAGCGGCTCGCCGGTGGCGATGTAGGTCTCGATTTCCCCGGCGCTCATCTCCATGAAGTGCACCTCGGCCGAGGACACGGAGCCCAGGGTGGCGCCGGTGCCGCGGGCGCCGTCGTCGCCGTCTGTGTCGTCGTAGGTGTCTGCGTCTGTGTCAGCGTCTGCGACGGCCGTGTCGCGGCAGTCCACGAGCCAGTGGCCGGTGTGCAGGACGCCCATGCTGCCGCTCATGCGGAGCATACGCTCCCGGGCGACGTCGGCCGTGTAGGGCTTTCCGTGGGCCTCGCCGTCGAACTCGAAGACCGAGTCGCAGCCGATCACGATTGCGCCGTCCGCCTCGGGCAGGGACGCGACGGCCTCTGCCTTGGCCCGGGCAAGCAACAGGGCCGTGTCATGCGGATCCGTCACGCCGTAGCGGGCCTGCACGGCGTCCTCATCCACGTCCGAGACGAGTACCTCGTGGGCGATGCCGGCGTTGTGGAGCAGCTTGGTGCGGGCGGGGGACTGGGAGGCAAGAATGAGGCGGGTCACGGCTCCAGCCTAATCCACGGCAGCACAGCAACACGGGGTCCCGGAAGGGCGCCTAAACGGGGCAGAAGACCCTGTCTGCGGATACGTGACAGTGGTGGAGTTGAACCGGCATCCTAAAAAGAATCGAGCAGCTCATGTCTGGATGGCTCGTGGCAAGCGTTGGCATGGTTGGTGATGGAACATATTTTGGCTGGGACGGCTTCACCATCCAATCCGGAAACCTGATCGTGATCGTCGTGATGATCATCTTGTTCATCCTGGCCTTGGTCCTGCCTTTTCCCGGAGGGAAGCGGCGGAAATGACTGCCCCCGCAACACCGGGACACGGCGCGCAGGTCGATGAAACAGACGCCCGCACCTTGACCGGCAGGGCCCGCCGGTGGCTCCTGAGGAAGCTTCCGCCGGACAAACTCTTGCCCGAGGACCAGCCAAGCTTCGTGGCATCCTGGGCGTACGTATTCGGCATGGGGGCCATCGCGTCCCTGCTGTGGATCATCGTTTCCGGGATCGTGCTGGGACTGAACGGACCCCAGTGGTATCACGTGTCCTCGCTGGGGAGTTTCGTCAACAGCACGCATTTGTGGAGCGTGGAGTTCTTCTTCATCTTCATGGTGGTGCACCTGTGGTTGAAATTCTGGATGGCGGCCTGGCGCGGGGGCCGGGTGCTGACCTGGATCACCGGCGTGATCTCCTTTGTCGTTTCCATCGTGGCGGCCTTCACCGGGTATCTGCTCCAGACGAACTTCGATTCGCAGTGGATTGCCTTTGAAGCGAAGGATGCGCTGAACGCGGTCGGAGTAGGCGCTTGGTTCAATGTGGCCAACGTCGGTCAGCTCTTCACCTGGCACGTCACGCTGCTGCCCTTGGCCGTGGGCGCTGTGGTGGTCCTGCACGTCCTGCTGGTCCGGGTCCACGGCGTTGCACCTCCACTGGATGCCGCGGAGTCCGACGCCCAGCTGCTTCACAACCGCCCGGAGGCCACCGAACCTCCGGAGGCCACCGAACCCAGGGGCACAGAATCCGGGGGCGCAGTGCAATGACCAGAAAAAAACAGCAGTACCTCCTGGCGGAAGGCAGACGACGTTGCCAGCCGGCCCTGGACGGGCAGCGTCCGCGAGTATGACCTCATCAAGGAACTGATCATCGGCGTTGTGGTGGTCGGCCTGCTCGTGCTCGGTGTGTCCGCCATCTTCGGGTCCCCTGATGAGCCCAGCGTGAGCCTCAAGGCGTGGGCCACGGCCGCCCCGGCGGATTTCGTTGGCACCGCTGCAAAGGAACTGGCCGGCACCAGCGATACTGCCGGATACGGGCCGCCCTACAACTCGACCCCGGACGCGACGCAGAAGATCGGCCCCGTGGACCTTCAAAGCCTCTCCGGCGTTCGCCTCCCGGTTGATACCGCCAATGACTTCGTGATCGCCCCGCTGGCGACGCTGCCGTCGCCGCCGGCAGAGCTGGCGAGCTGGACGGCCGCCACGGATCAGCAGCGCTCAGCCTGGGCAGCTGCCTATTCGGACGCCCTTGCCGCTGCGCCGGATAACGACCCGGCCCAGGTGGGCGACGGCGACTATGGCCCGGTCCCTGCACTGACCGGAGCGCTGCTGGAGATGGCGCGCCAAGGCAGTCTGGACGGCGTGCTGCAAAGCGGCGGAAACTTCTACAACATGGACGACACACGCGGCCTCCTCTTTTTGGGCGACGGCGGCTACTTCCCGGATCTTGCGGCCAGCCAACACCTCTCCGGGGATCAGTGGGGCGTGATGAACGAAACCGGCGATACGCCTGGGCAGTCCTGGTTGTGGCTCTTCTCGCTCCTTTACCAAGTGGAACCGTTCAAGAGCTCGCCTAATGCCGATGCCCTCGTCGTCGTCACGATGTTCGTGCTGACGGCGTTGCTGGCCCTGCTGCCGTTCATCCCCGGACTACGGTCGCTGCCGCGGGTGATCCCCCTCCATCGCCTGGTCTGGAAGGACTACTACCGCAACCGCTGAGTCCGCCGGCAATCCGTGACGCCTAGCTTCGGCTGAGGAGTACAGGCGCGTTATTGTCGGGGGTCCCTGAAACACTGGATTCATGGACGGCAATCAGGGGCCCGAAGTGGTTCCGGCAGGACACGGCGACGCCGGCTTCGGCCGCGCCGCGAGCGACGCCGCCGGCATTCCGGGCACCGCGGAGGTGGCCTCCGCGGAGGTGGCGGGCCGGCTGGACGCCGGGCCGGTGGGCTTAGGCTGTCCGCCCACGGACAGTGCCGGGATCATTGACCGGATCCGGGAACTGGAGGACTGGAAATCCGCCGCGTCCGCGGAACAAGCCCGGCTCGCCGTGGCCTTCGACCTGCTCCAGCGCCGCGACCAGGCCGCCGCCGGGGTCCCGCCCGAGAAGCTCGGCGCCGGGGTCCCGCCCGAGAAGCTCGGCGCCGGGGTCCCGCCCGAGAAGCTCGGCGCCGGGGTCCCGCCCGAGAAGCTCGGCGCCGGGGTCGGTGCGCAGATTGCCCTGGCCCGGCGCGAATCCCCGGCCAGGGGCGGCCGGCTCCTCGGCCTGGCCAAAGCCCTCGTCACCGAGATGCCGCACACCCTCACCGCCCTGCAGACCGGGCAGCTCAACGATTGGCGCGCCACCCTGCTGGTCCGTGAAACCGCCTGCCTGAGCGCCGCGGACCGGGCCGCCGTCGACGCCGAACTCGCCGCCGACGCCGGGACGTTCGCCGGGGCCGGTGACCGTTCCACCGCGCCGCCCCTGCCCGGATCGCCTACCGGCGAAGCGAGCGCGGATTCCCGCCGCCAGCGCCGCGACGAGCGCCATCGCGCGAAGACGCTCAAGCGTATGCGGCCCTCAGGCTCACTGGCGGCTTGAGCGTCGAACGGATCTCAAGCTGTCCAGGCTTGCACGCACAAAAAAGCCGCCCGCCGATCAGAATGATCAGCGGGCGGCTTTAGGGCAACTCGTCGGGCTTTAGCGCGCGCCGATCTCCTCCGGCTCGGGCTCGCTGTCGGCCGAAGCTGAGGCTGAAGCCGCGGGCCGGAGCTTGGCGCCCTCGACATCGACGTCCGGCAGGATCCGGTCCAGCCAGCTGGGCAGCCACCACGCCTTGTCGCCGAGAAGGTACATCACGGCCGGAACGATCGTCATGCGGACCACAAACGCGTCCACCAGGACACCGAAGGCCATCGCGAAGCCAAGCGGCCGGACCATGTTCAGGTGCGAGAAGATGAAGCCGGCGAACACGCTGACCATGATGATGGCGGCGGCGGTGACTACGGACGCGGCATGGCTGAAGCCGGTGCGGACCGCATGCCGGGCCGATTCCCCGTGCATGAAGGACTCACGCATGCCCGAGGTGATGAACACCTGGTAGTCCATGGCCAGCCCGAACAGCACGCCGATCAGGATGATTGGCAGGAAGCTCAGCACGGCGCCCGGGTTTTCGACGCCGAACACCGTTCCCAGCCAGCCCCACTGGTAGACCGCGACGACGGCTCCGAAGGCGGCCGCGAGCGAGAGCAGGAAACCGCCCGTGGCCAGCAGCGGAACCACGATGGAGCGGAACACGAGCAACAGCAGGATCAGGGACAGCCCGACGACGATGGCCAGGTACGGGGGCAGGGCATCGCCGAGTTTCGCGGAGACGTCGACGTTGCCGGCGGTCTGGCCCGTGAGGCCGATGCTGACCCCGGTGGAATCCTTGATGCGGTCCTTTTCGGCGCGCAGCTCGGAGACCACCTGGACAGTGCTCGCGCTGGCCGGGCCTTCCCGCGGGATGACCTGGAACACCGCGGTGCGGCGGTCCTCGCTCAGCGCCACAGGAATGGCGGCGGTGACGTTGCCAGTGCCACGGAGGATGTCGGCGACGTCGAGCTGCTTGGCTGTGGCTTCCTCCGCGCTCAGGCCGGCCGGGAAGTCGCCCACCACCACGATCGGGCCTGTCATGCCTTCGCCGAAGCTGCGGCCGGTGACGTCATAGGCCTTGAACGCCTGCGACTCAACAGGCTCGGACCCGCCGTCGGGCAGCGCGAGCCGCAACTGGCTGGCCGGCAGCGCCACGATGCCCAGCAGCAGGACGCCGGCCAGCAGTGCCAGGACCGGGTGCCGGGTGACGAGTCCGCCCCAGCCCTGTTTGCTGCGGCGTTCGTCGCGGGCACGGTCCGCGCTCTCGTGGCCGGGGGCGGCGTTGTGCTTCTCCGCCTTGGCCCAGACGCGGCGGGAGATGAGTCTGGGCCCGATCAGGGACAGCATGGCAGGGGTGAGGGTCAGGGCGACGACGACGGCGACGGCCACCGTTGCGGCGGCGGACAGGCCCATCACGGCCAGGAAGGGAAGGCCCGGGATGACGAGGGCCGCGAGGGCGATGATGACGGTCAGGCCCGCGAACAGCACCGCGTTGCCGGAGGTGCCGGTGGCGAGGGCGACGGATTCCTCGCCGTCCATGCCGGCCAGGAGCTGGCCGCGGTGCCGGTTGACGATGAACAGGGAGTAGTCGATGCCGACGGCGAGGCCCAGCATGAGCGCCAGCATCGGGGAGATGGAACTCATGTTGACGGCGCCGCTGAGGGCAAAGGTGCCGCCGACGCCCACCGCCACACCGACCAGGGCCATCAGCAGGGGGAGCCCGGCGGCGATCAGGGTTCCCAGCATGACGATGAGCACCAGCGCCGCGATGGCGATGCCGAGGATCTCCGAGATGCCGAACAGCTCCGAAACGTCCTCCGTGATTTCCTTGCTGGCCAGGGCGGTCACGCCGGCGGAGGAGACTTCGTGGGCGACGTCCTGGACCTGCTGGCGCACGGCGGGGGCCAGCCCGTTGATCGAGGTCTTGAACTGGACCTGGGCGATTGCCGCAGTGCCGTCCTCGGATACGAACCGCATGCCCTGCGAGGCCTCCAACTGGCGTTTGGCCAGGGCGAGCTTGGCCGCGCCGGCCTCGAGTTCCTTGGTCCCGGCGTCGAGCTTCTCCTGGCCCGCGGCGAGGGCAGCCTTCTGCTGGCCAAGCTGGGCGTCGATGGCCCCGGCGGACATGCCGGCCGCGGTCATCTGCTGCTCGGCGGCGGCCATCTGGGCCTTGCCGGCGGCCAGTCGGGCGGCCGACGCGTCCAGCTGCGCCTGTCCTGCGGATGCCTGCTGCTCGCCGGCGGCAAGGTCCGTGACGGCCTTGTCCAGCTGGGCCTGGGTGGCGAACGGGTCCACGGTGCCCTGAACATCGGGGAGGGCTTTCAGCTTGGTCAGCGCAGCCGAGACCGCGTCCTTGCCGGCCTGCGTGAACTGGCCGTTCTGCGACTCGAAGACGATGCCGGCCGAGCCGCCGGAGGACTTGGGCAGCTCCTGCTTCAGCTTGTCCGCCATCTGCTGGGTTTCAGTGCCGGGGATCTGGAAGTTGTTGGACATGGTGCCGTGGAAGGCCGCAGCCGCGCCGCCGACGGCCACCAGGGCGGCGAGCCAGAGGGAGATGACGAGCCAGCGGTGGCGGTAGGAGAACTTGCCGAGACGGTAGAGCAACAGGGCCATGTCAGTGCCGATCTGGGGAAGGGGGGGCGGGGGAGTGGGACGCGAATCCGGAGCCGAGGAGGCCCATGGAATCGATCAGGAGCTGGCGCAGGACGGACAGGGACTCGGGGGTCAGGTCGCCGCCGCAGCGGGCAAACCAGACATCCATGGCGGCTTTTCCGCACGAGATGACGGAGCCGGCGAGGGCGCGGAGGTAGAGCTCGTCGACGTCGTCGGCCGCCGTCAGCGCAAAGCGTTCGCGGGCGGCTTCGATGATCTGTTCGGTGCAGTGGTCCCAGGCTTCCAGCTCGGAGCGGCTGAGCTGGGGGTTGGTCTGGCCCAGGCTGTAGAGCTCGGCCACCGGTGCGACGGTCATGGGATCGGCCAGTTCAACGAGGGCTGCGCGGGCCGATTCCAGGATGGGCTCGCCTGCCGGGCGGAGCCGGAACTGCTGAAGTGCCGTGTCCAAGAAGCCGAACGTCACCGAGGCGAGCGCCGCCTCGGTGCTGCCGAAGTAGTTGAAGAACGTGCGCCGGGAGATCCCGGCGGCGTCGGCGATGTCCTCCACCGTGAAGTTTCCGGGTCCCCGCGTGCGGAGCAGGTCCATGGCGGCGTCCGTGATGGCCTGCCGGGTAGCGGCCTTGTTCAGTTCGCGGCGCGAGGGGACACCGGGGTCGCCGGATGCGGCGGCGTGGGCGGGGGAGGGGGAGGGCGATGGGGACACGCGCTTACACTACGTGCATGTTTGCACTCTGGGCAAGTATTTTCCAGGGGTGGGGGCTGGCAGGATTGGCGCTCAAGGCTTGAGCTGGGCTGCCGCGTCGCCGGAATTGGTCAGGTAGATCGACTGGCCCGTTGCCCCGGGCTCATTCTGCGAGAGCGGAATGGCAAAAACGGCTGTGCCGTAGGCGCAGATCTCCGTCCAGTTCTGCCCGATCGCCGATGTATCGAAGCGCATGGTAACGATGGCGTTGGCGCCGCGCTGCTCGGCCTCGGCCACCATCCGGGCCATGACATCCTGCCGGCTGTCGTAGAGGGCCCGCGTCATTTCCAGCACCTCGCCGCCGCCCAGGGAACGGAAGCCCGCCATGAGCTGGGCTGTGATGTCCCGGGAGCGGACGGTCAGGCCCATGACTTCGCCGAAGACGGCGTCGATCCGGTGGCCCGGGATGTCATTCGAAGTGACGATCAGCATGCCCAGAGCCTATCCACCTTTGCCGCCATTGTGCCCTCTTTTTGCCCTCTGGGCGTCCCTGCCGGATTCACAGGAAAGTGAAAGCTGGGAAACAGCTATCTCTGCTGGGGCAGGTGCAGACTGGAGATGCTCGTGGAGCAGCCTTCCCCGGACGAACCGTCAGCTTCAAGCGCCGTCACCGCGCGGCAGATCCAGGAGACAGCAGATGTCACGCACAACGAAAATCGCACTCGGCCTCGGGGCGGCGGCCGTTGCACTGGGCGCAGGGCTCGGGGTCGCCGGGATGGCCTCCGCCACCACGACGCCGACGCCCACCCCGACACCCAGCTCGAGTGCTCCCGGGAACAACTTCGCCGACGGCTACGGCATGCGCGGCGGACACCGCGGCCACGGCGGTGCGGAGTTCGGCGCCCGCGCCAAAGAACTCGCCGCCAAGCTCGGCGTCGACGAGGCGAAGGTCACCGACGCCCTGAAGACTTTCCGCGACGCCAACAGGCCGGCCACCCCGCCGGCCCCAGGGCAGAAGCCGGACCGCGCCGCGATGGAGAAGGCCCTGGCCGCGTCCCTGGCGAAGTCGCTCGGCATCGATGAAGCCAAGGTCACCGCTGCCCTGGAGGAATTGCGTACCGCGGAACAGGCCAATCACGCCGCGGCACTGAAGCCCCGGCTGGACCAGGCCGTCAAGGACGGCACCCTGACCCAGGCAGAAGCGGACGCAGTCACCAAGGCCGCCGAAAAGGGTGTGATCGGCGGACACTAGGCACGTGCGGACTCGGGCCGATGCCGGCTAAAAGCCGAGGCCGGCTAAAGCCGAAGCCGGTGAACCAGAGAAGTCCCCGGGGATTCCCGGGGACTTCTCTGGTGAACACTCGTTCTGTTATTACGCCCTGGCGTCAGCCAGTTCCCGCTCGTCCCGTCCTGCCGCGGGAGTGGCGGCGGCGGAGGGGTCGACGGCAGCGGTGCCATCGACGTCGTCGACGTCGTCGCTAAACGGATCGCCGTTCCGCGGCGCGTTGTACAGCGTTTCGTCCAGGATGCCCTGGCGCTTGGCCACGATCGCCGGGATCAATGCCTGCCCGGCCACGTTGACGGCGGTGCGTCCCATGTCCAGGATCGGGTCGATGGCCAGCAGCAGGCCGACGCCGGCCAGCGGCAGTCCCAGCGTGGAGAGCGTCAGCGTCAGCATCACGACGGCGCCCGTAGTGCCGGCGGTCGCGGCCGAGCCGAGCACGGACACCAGTGCGATCAGCAGGTACTGGGTGAAGTCGAGCTGGATGCCGAAGAACTGGGCCACGAAAATCGCCGCCACGGCCGGGTAGATCGCCGCGCAGCCGTCCATCTTGGTGGTCGCGCCGAGCGGCACGGCGAAGGAGGCGTAGGCGCGGGGGACACCCAGGCTTCGTTCGGTCACGCGCTGGGTCAGCGGCAGGGTGCCGATCGAGGAGCGGGAGACGAAGGCCAGCTGCACAGCCGGCCACACGCCGGAGTAGTACTGCCTGATGGACAGTCCGTGGCTGCGGATCAGCACGGGGTAGACCACGAACAGCACGAGCGCCAGGCCGATGTAGATCGCCACCGTGAACTTGCCGAGCGAGCCGATGGTGTCCCAGCCGTAGACGGCCACGGCGTTGCCGATCAGGCCGATCGTGCCCAGCGGCGCGATCCGGATGATCCACCAGAGGACCTTCTGGATGACGGCGAGGGCGGAGGCGTTCAGGGCCAGGAACGGTTCGGCCGCCTTGCCCACTTTCAGCGCGGCGATGCCGACGGCGATCGCGATTACCAGGATCTGGAGGACGTTGAAGCTCACGGCGGTGGTGGCGACGCCGTCAGTGACGGTGGTGGTCGCGCCGAGGCCCAGGAAATTCTTCGGGAACAGCCCGGTCAGGAAGGCCCACCAGTCACCGGACTTGCCGGCGTACTTCGCTTCCTGGCTGATGCCGGTTCCGGCGCCGGGCTGCAGCAGCACGCCCAGGCCGATGCCGATCAGCACGGCGATCAGCGAGGTGATCGCGAACCAGAGCAGCGTGTTCCAGGCCAGCCGGGCCGCGTTGGAAACGGCGCGCAGGTTGGAAATTGAGCTGACGACGGCGGTGAAGATCAGGGGGACCACGGCGGTCTGCAGCAGCGAGACGTAGCTCGAGCCGATGGTCTGCAGCGTGGTGCCGAGGGCGTTGGGGTTGGCCTTGGTGCTGCCGGTGTACTTGGCCAGCAGGCCAAGGCCCAGGCCGACGATCAGGGCGGCAATGATCTGGAAGCCGAACGAGCCGGCCCATTTGGGCAGCTGGAACCCGGTCTTTCCAGCGGGTGCGGGGGTGCTTGTCTGAGTGGTCACCGGAACACGCTAGGACCGTTGCCAATAGCATGACGAACGGATGTTGAGAAATGTTACGGCGCCACGGGTGGCCCCGCGCCGCGGAATGCCCGGGCTTGCCGCGCCGGCAGGGGCTTTTGTGAAGTTATTCCGGCAAGCGGTGTGGTGATTGTCTCGTCGCCGGGCGGCCCGGGCCGCCCGGTGAGGCGCGGGATGGCGGTTCGCGGCGGTGCTCTGGAGACACACTGCCGCGAACTGCCATCCCGGGCAGGGAGGGCCTAGCGTGCGCAGGTGCCTGCGACGCCGCCGCCTGCGTGGTAAATCATGTCCTGGTACGCCACGGAGGAGCGCACCGGGGTGTTGCTGGTGACTGTCTGGACCGTCGCCCCGCTACGTGCGAGCTTGAAGGACGGCGTGGTCCCGGCCACGAGCGGAACCTTGAAGGAGGTCAGTCCGGCCGGGGCGTCCATGGTCTTGACGTTGCTGCCCTGGGTGATGGTCAGACGCCCCGGGGTCTTCAGCACGGCCACGAGTTCGACTTCGTTCTTCGCCGCGTCACCGTTCGGGATGTACATCGGCGTGGGTTTGCCGTTGCGACCGATGGGGGTCATCGAATACGGAGCGTTCGTGGGGTGCGAGCGGTGGCTCCAGTACAAGGCATCCTGGGTGATCGCGGGCTTGACCCCGTTCTTGAACCAGGAAATGTAGTAGGCAGCCATGTCCAGCACGGCATAGCCGCGGTCCTTGGAAGGTGCCACCCAGGACTCGGTGTAGTCGTTCCAGGCGATGAGCGCAATGGAGTCGGCGTTGCTGGTGACCGCCGAGGCCAGGGAATCGCGCAGGGTGGAGCTGTTGGATGATTCCCAGTACCGCCCGTCGTAGGACCGTGAATCCTCGAACGCCACCGGCTGCATGTAGGTCTTGCCGCGGCGGTGGGCTTCAGCGCTTTCCTTGGCGAGGGTCGGAACGCCGCTGGCGGTGCGGGTGCCCCATTGCGAATACCCGGACACCGAATTGTTCCAGTCCGTCTTTTGGGTTCCTCCGCCCCACGAAATGAAGATGGGTACGAGGTTGGATTTGACGCCGGAGGTGGCGAGTCGGCTCCGGAGCCCGTCCCACCACGAGGGAGTCTTGCGTTCCGGGAAGAACGGCGCGAGCACGATGCCGGCATTGTTCCGGTAGATGGACGGGTCGTCCTTCACCTTCATGACGTTGTTGTAAACGCTGTCAGAGGTGGAGCCGGCGGCCGTGTTGAAGTCCGGGCTGAGCATGATCTTGAAGCCTGGGTCAACCGCCTTGGCGGCGGCGAGCATGGCCGGCAGCTGCTGCCAGCGGATATCGGTGGAGCTGTTGTATTCCCAGATGAATCCGTCCAGGCCCGCCCCGACTGCCTGCCGGACCTCCTTCTCGAAATCGGCCTGCCGCCAGGTGGTCTGGGTTGCACGCTGGGGAGCAGCCGGACGGTCCCGGAGGTCGTACGCGCCGTTGGCGGAGTTGTGGGTGTCCATCCAGCGCGGGTAGACGTCGCGGGTGGCGTCGGGGCTGTCGACTGCGAGCGGGAACGGCGGGAAGTAGTAGGCCCACGCCTTCTTCACCGAGGTGTGCCGGTTCGCGGGCGCCGGGAGGTTGAAGGGCAGCGGATTGCACGCCGTTGTCGTAGCGGTGGGCGTGGCAGTCGGCGTCGCGGCGTTCAGGGGTGCCGGGGCGCTAAGCGTGGCCGCAGCCACGACGACGGCCGTCGCAACCACGGATGCCGCTGTGCGCTTCCGGATCCGCGTCCGCGCTTTCGCGGCGTCATTGGTCGGTGGACTTAGGAATGAGGCGATATTCCTCATAAGGGCTCCAATATGGGGTCTTGTGTATGCCCGGCAATCGTCAGCCGCTGCAGGATGCCTCAGCGAGGTTCCGGCAGAAGCTCAGCGCCTGGCTTTTCCTCTGCGCTCCTTCGCGGAGCGCCGGGATGCTGGCGCTATTCGTTCACGCGGGATTCTATTGTCAATAGCTCGCACCGGAGACCAAGGTGCTGGTACCTCTATGCATGCGCCTGGTTCATAGGCGTTGTCCCGCGTAATTGCTGCGGGGACGACGCGCGCATACTGACAGTCAGCAAGACCATGCCGCAGTTGCGGAGGTACTTGCATGACCGGCGCCCTGCCGGAGGGCAAAGGTACACCGGACACTTGAGTCGCAGCCCCAGCCGCCGACCCGGGCGTTCAAAAGCCCAGAAAATGTGTCCCCCAGAGACTAGTCGACTATTGGGCCAAGGTCCATTTGCCCGGGACAGACGAACGGCCGGCTGCGGCGACTTCGCCCCGCGAATAGTCGCCCCAACCGGCCGTCTGCCCACTGTCCGTGCAGGTCAGCCCCCGGAACCCGGCTTACCCCAGGAGCGCGCGCTTGAGGGTGTCCAGGCCCACCGAGCCGATGTTCAGGGCCTTCGTGTGGAAGGCCTTGAGGTCGAAGCCGGGGCGGGATTCCAGCTCTTCCCGGATCTGCTCCCAGAGCCGCTGGCCCACCTTGTAGGACGGGGCCTGTCCCGGCCAGCCCAGGTAGCGGGTGAACTCGAACTTCAGCTGCCCCTCGCTGATCGGCAGGTTGGCGCGAAGGAAGTCAAAGCCCTTCTCGGAGGTCCAGATGCCGCTGCCCCAGCGCTCGGGGACTTCGAGTTCCAGGTGCACGCCGATGTCGAACACCACGCGGGCCGCACGCATGCGCTGCATGTCCAGCATGCCCATGTGGTCGCCGGGATCATTGAGGTAGCCGAGCTCCTGCATGAGCTTCTCCGCGTAGAGTGCCCAGCCTTCGCCATGGCCCGAGGTCCAGCACACGCTGCGGCGCCACTTGTTCAGCAGCTCCCGGCGGTAGGTGGCGGTGGCGACCTGGAGGTGGTGGCCGGGCACGCCCTCGTGGTACACGGTGGTGGTTTCGGCCCACGTGGTGAAGGTGTCTTCACCGGCCGGCACGGACCACCACATGCGGCCCGGGCGGCTGAAGTCCTCCGAGGGACCCGTGTAGTAGATGCCGCCTTCATCGGTGGGCGCGATCCGGCACTCCAGCGTTTTCATGACGTCCGGGATCTCGAAGTGGACGCCGGCGAGCTCCGCGACGGCTTTGTCGGACAGTTCCTGCATCCAGGCCTGGAGGGCGTCGGTGCCCTTGAGCTGGCGGGCGGGATCGTTGTTGAGGATCTCTTTGGCTTCCTCCACCGTGGCGCCGGACCGGATTTCGCCTGCCACCCGTTCCTGTTCGGCGATGAGGCGGTCGAGTTCCTGGACACCCCAAGCGTAGGTCTCCTCCAGGTCCACGGTGGCGCCGAGGAAGTCCCGCGAAGCCAGGGCGTAGCGGGCGCGGCCCACAGCGTCCTTGGCCGGGGCGACGGGCAGGAGCTCGGACTCGAGGAAACCTGCGAGCCGGGAGTACGCCACCCGGGCAGCTGCCGCGCCGGCGTCGAGCCGGGACTGCAGTTCCGCCGGGAGCGGGCCGTCCGCGGTCTTGGCGCCGGCGGCGAGCTTGGCGAAGAAGCCGTCGTCCGCGGCGTGCTTGGTGGCCTGCTCGATCACGATCGAAACCTGGCGGGCCGCGGCCACTTTGCCGTCCTGCATCGCCGAACGCAGCGACTCGATGTAGCCGTCGATGGCGGCGGTGACATTGTGGGCCCGGCCCGCGATGTGCTCCCACTGCCCGGCGGTATCCGTCGGCATGAGGTCAAAGATCGCGCGGATGTCCTGGGACGGGGAGGCGATGTTGTTCAGATCGGCCGTGGCCCAGCCCGATTCGTGGATTTCCAGCTGCAGGCCCAGCCTCTCGCGCATGGCGTCGAGGGTGACGGCGTCGACGTCGTCAACCGGCTCCAGCCCGTCCAGCGCCGCAAGTGCCTCGCGGGCGGCGGCCGCGAATTCCTCGTGGCCGGCGGGGGAGAAATCCTGGTACTCCGTCTCGTGCCCGGGCAGGCCGAGTTCGGTGGCGAAGCTCGGGTTAAGCCGGATCAGGGTGTCCGTGTAGGCGTCGGCGACGGCGTCAATGGCCGTCTGCTGGCGCGCGGGGGCAGTGTTGTCTGAGGCGATGATTTCGGTAGTCACCCGACGAGACTAGCCCGGCCGCCGCGGTTATGAAAGAGTCACTGAACTTTTTCGCGCGCAACTCTCCCGTGCAGATTTCGGCTGCGGGCAGGCCTTGCCAGGACGCTGAACCGCGTCGGCTCAGCCCAGGCTGCGGCGCCAGGCCTGCGGACCGGGCCTCGGCGCCAGCCGAAGCTGCTGCCGGCGGACCCAGTGCCGGACGCCGGGGCTTTCCGGTGCCGCCTGCTGGGTCTGCCCCAGGGACAGCACGACGGCGGTCAGCGCCGCCAGCTCTTCCGGCGTCGGTTCGCCCTTCACGACTGAGAGAAGCGGCGAGTCGAGGCTGTCGGCGGGTCCTTCTGGCCGTGGGCCCACGCCGGCGAGGGACCCGGCCTGAGCTTGCGAAGGCTGGGAGCCGGTGGGGACTTGCGAGGTTAGGGGGCGGGTGGGGATCACAGCGGGATGTTCCCGTGCTTCTTGGCGGGCAGGGCTGCCCGCTTGTCCCGGAGGGCGCGCAGGCCCTTGATGATCTGCAGCCGGGTCTCGGACGGTGCGATGACGGCGTCCACGTAGCCGAGCTGGGCGGCCTGGTAGGGGTTGAGCAGCTCTTCCTCGTACTGGCGGATCACCTCGGCGCGCTTGGCCTCGACGTCGCCGCCGTCCTCGGCCACCGCGGCGAGTTCGCGGCGGTACAGGATGTTCACGGCACCCTGGGCGCCCATGACGCCGATCTGGGCGGTGGGCCAGGCCAGGTTGAGGTCCGCGCCGAGCTTCTTGGAGCCCATCACGATGTAGGCCCCGCCGTAGGCCTTGCGGGTGATCACGGTCAGCTTGGGCACGGTGGCCTCGGCATACGCGTAGAGCAGCTTGGCGCCGCGGCGGATGATGCCCTGGAACTCCTGGTCCTTGCCCGGCAGGAAGCCCGGCACGTCCACGAGCGTGATGATGGGGATGTTGAAGGCATCGCAGTGCCGGACGAAGCGGGCGGCCTTTTCCGAGGCCGCAATGTCCAGGGTGCCGGCGAACTGCATGGGCTGGTTGGCCACGATGCCCACCGTGTGGCCCTCGACCCGGCCGTAGCCGATGATCACGTTCGGGGCATAGAGGGACTGCATCTCGAGGAAGTGGGCGTCGTCGACAATTTGCTCGATGACCTTGCGCATGTCGTACGGCTGGTTGGCCGAGTCCGGGATCAGCGCGTCCAGGGCGAGGTCGTCGTCGTCGACCTCCAGTTCCTGCTGGTGCTCCAGCACCGGGGCCTCGGCGAGGTTGTTGGAGGGCAGGAAGTCGAGCAGTTCGCGGACGAACTCGACGGCGTCGGCCTCGTCGGAGGCCAGGTAAGTCGAGGTGCCGGTGTTGGCGTTGTGCTGCCGGGCGCCGCCGAGGGTTTCCATGTCCACGTCTTCGCCGGTGACGGTCTTGATGACGTCCGGGCCGGTGATGAACATGTGCGAGGTCTTGTCCACCATGACCACATAGTCGGTCAGGGCGGGGGAGTAGGCCGCGCCGCCGGCGGAGGGGCCCATGATCAGCGAGATCTGCGGGACGACGCCGGAGGCGTGGACGTTGTTGCGGAAGATGTCCGCGAACATCGCCAGGGAGGCGACACCCTCCTGGATGCGGGCACCGCCGCCGTCGAGGATGCCCACCACGGGGCAGCCGTTGCGCAGCGCGAACTCCTGGACCTTGACGATCTTTTCGCCGTTGACCTGGCTCAGCGAGCCGCCGTAGACGGAGAAATCCTGGCTGTAGACCGCAACCGGGCGGCCGTCCACCGTGCCGTAGCCGGAGACGAGGCCGTCGCCGAGGGGCTTCTTCTTCTCCATGCCGAACGCGGTGGAGCGGTGCACGGCCAGCGCATCGAATTCGACGAAGGAGCCGGCGTCCAGCAACAGGTCGATGCGCTCGCGGGCGGTGTTCTTGCCGCGCGCGTGCTGCTTGGCGATCGCTTCCGGGCCGGAGGGCTGTTCGGCACGGGCCTGGCGGTCGCGGAAATCTGCAATCTTTCCCGCAGTCGTGGTCAGATCGTGGCTCATCAAGTTTCTCCGGCTCTGTCGCAAGGTTGTACGGCGCCCGTCGCGTGGGGTCCTTTGGCTGGAATCCACAAAAGCAGGGCTCTGCTGGCAAGTCTAGTGACGGTATTGGCCGGTGCCGCTGTAGGGAACCTACAATTTTCCCGCCGCGAAGCTCCCTCACCACTTTGTTACCCGCCAGTAACATTGGTCGGCTAGAGTGTGGGCATGACTTCAAGCAACGACGCTTCGGGCACCGCCACAGGGCCGTACCAGGCCGCCGGTTCCCTCCAGGGCCGCACTGTCCTCATCTCGGGGGGCAGCCGCGGCATCGGCCTGGCCATCGCGCTCCGCGCAGCCCGGGACGGCGCCAACATCGTCCTGATGGCCAAGACCGGCCAGCCGCACGCCAGGCTCGAGGGCACCGTGTATACCGCGGCAGAACAGATCGAGGCCGCCGGCGGCCAAGCGTTGCCGCTGGTCGGCGACGTGCGCAACGACGCCGACGTCGCCGGGGCTGTCGGCGCCGCTGTGGACCGCTTTGGCGGGATCGACGTCGTCATCAACAATGCTTCGGCGATCGACCTCTCCTCGACCGACGACGTGGACATGAAGCGCTACGACCTCATGCAGGACATCAACGTCCGTGGCACCTTCCTGCTCTCGAAGATGGCACTGCCGGCGCTGCGGGCATCCGATGCAGGGCACATCCTCACGCTCTCCCCGCCCCTGAACCTGGATCCGAAGTGGGCCGGCCTGCACCTGGCCTACACCATGGCCAAGTACGGCATGAGCCTGACCACGCTGGGGCTGGCCGAGGAGCTCAAGGCCGACGGCGTCAGTGTGAACTCGCTCTGGCCGTGCACCTTGATCGACACCGCGGCGATCCGCAACATGCCCGGCGGCGACATGATCGTCAAGGGCGCCCGCAGCCCCGAAATCATGGCCGACGCCGCCCACGCCGTGCTGACCGGCGGCAACGCGGTCCCCGCCCACGGCAGCCGGAGCGGTAACTTCTACACCGATGAACAGGTTCTCGCGGCGGCAGGGGTGACGGACTTCAGCCCGTACAGCCTCGGCGCGCCCGAGAACCAGCTCGTCCCGGACATCTTCCTCTGAACTTGCTGGGTGTTTTGCGGCCGTCTGCCCTGCGGAATTTCCCCTCATTTGGCGTCCGGGCGCCGGAATCAGCGGTGTGTCCGGCCGACACGCCGGACACCCCGGCCAAAGGTGGGGAGTTTCGGCGGAGGCATGTGAGGCAGACGGCCGGGGCCCCGGTGCGCTTTCCTCGGTAGGATTCAAGGATGGAAACCGCGCAGGAAACCCCGGACCGTCCGCCCCTGGACCTGAGTGCCCTCAGCGATGAGGCGTTCCTGTCCGCGAACGGAATTCCGCGCCTGACGGTGCTTGAGTCCACCGGCTCCACCAACGCCGATCTCCTCCGCGGGGTGACCGAGGAACCCGGCGCGTGGCCGGACCTGTCAGTGCTGACCGCCGAGTACCAGAGCGACGCGCGCGGCCGGCTCGACCGCCGGTGGGAGGCGCCGGCCCGCAGTTCGGTCTCCGTCTCCCTGGTGCTCCTGCCAGTCAACGCGGCCGGCCGGCCGCTGCCGACCCACAGGTACTCCTGGCTCTCCCTCCTGGCCGCCCTCGCCCTGCGTGAGGCCCTGACGGAAACGGCAGGCCTTCCGGCGGAACTCAAATGGCCCAACGACGTCCTGGTCCGGGGCCGGAAAATCGCCGGCATCCTGGCCCAGCTCGGCCCGCTCGGCGCCGGCGGCGCGCCGCCGGTCATCCTCGGCGCCGGCCTGAACGTCACGCTGACGGAGCCCGAACTCCCGGTTCCCACCGCCACCTCCGTGCTGCTGGAGAATCCCGACACAGTGGACCGGACGGAGCTCCTGAAGAGCTACCTGTCCCGCTTCGCCACCCTGTACCGGAGTTTCTGCAACGCCGACGGCGACCCCACCGCCGGCATGGCCGGTGGCCCGTCGCTGCACAAACGCGTGGAGCACCTCCTCTCAACCCTCGGCAAGCAGGTCCGGGCCCAACTCCCGGGCGACCACGAGATCATTGGCCACGCCACGCGCCTGGACGAATACGGCTCACTCCTGGTGGTCGATGCCGCGGGCCATGAACATGTGGTGACCGCCGGCGACGTCGTGCACCTGAGGCCGTGGAACCCGGCCGGGACCGGCGGCCAGGGCACCGGCAGCGGCGGAGCAGAAAGCGGCTATGCGTAGAGTGCTCCTGCCGGGAGAGCAAGTGATTGTGGTGACCCGGCCCCAGCCCAGGATGCTCATTGTCCCGGCGCTGATGTTCATTGTTGTTCCGGCCTTGGCCGCGTACGCCTGCGCCTGGGTTGTCAAGGGTGGTCCGGCGCGGCTCGTCCCCCTCGTCCCGAAAGAGTGGACGCCCTGGCTCCTCGCCGTGTGCCTGGCGTTGGCGGCGTGGGTGCTGCTGGGCTATTGCCTCCCGCGGGTCATTGCGTGGCACGCCACCCGCTACATCCTCACCAGCCAGCGCATAGTTGCCCGATACGGCATGTTACGGCGGCGCGATGAACAGATACCCCTCGCCGCCGTCCGGCATGTGGCCATTGAGCAATCCTTGTTGCAGCGCCTATTGCACTCCGGGAATATATCCTTGGAGACCGGGTACCCCCTTGGAACGGTGGTCCCCGATGTCCCGGAGGTCGCGACATTCCGTAATTTCCTGCTGGACGCCATCGACGACCTCCCGCAGGGCGAGGTGTCCGGCGCCGATGGCATGACCTACAACCCGGGCGAGGCCTGGCCGTGGGAGACGAGAGAAGGTGGAAGAGATGAACGCTGAGAACGTCCACCAGGACATCGATCTCGCTGCCCCGGATTTGCCCCGGGAGCCCGAGGACGCCGCCGGTTCGGCTGCCGCCGACAGCGACGCCGGGACCGCCTTCGGCGCCGAAGCCGGCGCGCTCATCGAACCCGCCGCCGAACCCGACGAAGTCGAGCCCGACGAAGTCGAGCCCGACGAACCCGCCGAACCTGAACCCGTGGCCCCGCCCACCGGCACGATGTCCGCTGAACGGCTCGCCGCCAAGGCCCTGGAAGCGCGGCTGCTGGGCGGAGAACGCAAGCTTCGGCGTCGTGAAGTCGCCGCCGGTGCGGGGCTCTCGCTGCTCTCTGCCCGGAAACTTTGGCGCGCCCTGGGTTTTCCCAACCTCGGGGATGAAGATGTCGCCTTCACCGAGCGTGACCAGGCCGCCCTGTCCACCATCGTGGACCTGGTGCGCGACGGCAAGCTCACCGAGGAAGCCGCAATCTCCATCACCCGGGCCATCGGCCAGATGACCGACCGGATGGTGGTGTGGCAGATCGAGGCCCTCGTGGAGGACATGGTCCAGGAACATGGCGTCACTGACGCCGTCGCCCGCAAGCGGCTCGTCAGCGAGTTGCCGAACCTGATCGACCCCCTCGAGGAGATGCTCGCCTACTCCTGGCGCCGCCAGCTCAACGCCGGTGTGCAGCGCCTGGCCGTCCGGGCCGAAGCCGGGCTGCAGTCCAGCGAAGAGGGCCGTGAAGGCGACGAAGACGATGCGCCCCTGCCGTTGGCCCGGGCGGTCGGCTTCGCCGACCTTGTCTCCTACACCAGCCTGTCCCGCCGGATGAACGAGAAGACGCTCGCCCAGCTGGTGCAGCGCTTCGAGAACAAGTGCGCCGAAATCATCTCGGTCGGCGGCGGCCGGCTGGTCAAGACCGTCGGCGACGAGGTCCTGTACATTGCCGAGACTCCGGCGGCCGGCGCCGAGATTTCCCTGGCCCTGTCCCGCGCCTTCACCGACGACGAGATCCTGCCCCAGGCCCGCGTGGCCATGGTCTGGGGCCGCATCCTCTCCCGCCTCGGCGACATCTACGGACCCACCGTCAACCTCGCCGCCCGCCTGACGGCTCTCGCGGACCCTGGAACCGTGCTGGTGGATTCGATGACCGCGGCCGCGCTGGAGCAGGACGAACGCTTCGTCCTGGTGCCCCGGCCGGCCGAGGACGTCCGCGGGTTCGGTGAAATCCACCCGGTGCAGCTGCAGCCCGGCAGCGGCCGGGGCCTGATCCTGGACTGAACGCCGGATCAGCCCGGCGGCAGGCCGTGGCGGGCTTCTCAGCTGAGCGGCGCGTATGCAATAGTCGGACCGGCAGTTGCGATCCGGCCGGGTTGTGAACGCCGTCAACCCCCGCGCACCAGTGAAGCCGCGCACCACTGTATTGAGGACCGCCATGAACCCATCGCCAGACGCCCCCATCCCGCCCTCGGACGGAAAACAGGGACCGCTACTGCGCTGCGGGTACGGCACGGACCGGGGACTGCGCCGCGAGGCGAACGAGGACTCCTTCATTGCCGCTGACCCCGTCTTCGCCGTGGCGGATGGCATGGGCGGGCACGAGGCCGGCGAAGTTGCCAGCGGCATCTGCGTGCGCACCCTGGCCGAGCTGCCACAGTCCAAGACCGGCAGCCGGGATGCGACGGCGGACATCCTGCAGGAGTACCTGCTCATGGCCGATGCGGGCATCCGTCACGCCACCGGATCGCGTGCCGGAACCACCCTGTCCGGCGTCGTGGTGGTGGAACAACAGGACGTTCCGTACTGGCTTGTCCTCAACATCGGAGACTCCCGCACGTACCGGTACAGCCACGGCCAGCTCGCACAGATCAGCGTGGACCATTCCGAAGTCCAGGAACTCCTCGACACCGGCCAGATCACCGAGGCCGAGGCCGCCGTGTACCCCCGCAGGCACGTGGTGACACGGGCGCTGGGAACCGGGGATGACTCCGAGGCCGACTTCTGGCTGGTTCCCCTTGAAGACGGCGACCGGATGCTGGTCTGCTCCGACGGCCTCAACGGCGAACTCAGCGATGAGAAGATCGCCGGCATCCTCGCGGCCGAGGCCGACCCCCAGGCGGCCGTGGACGAACTGATCCAGGCGGCCTTGCGCAGCGGCGGCCGGGACAACATCACGGCGATCGTGGTCGACGCCCGGACTGCAAACGTGGACGAGCCAGCCTGACCTCGCGGTCAGCGTCAGACCGAATTCGCGGTTCGTCCCTTAGGATCGCGGGCATGGGGACTAAGCCGGATCGAAGGAAAGCAGCGGGCACTGCCGCAACCCTGATTGGAGGGTCCGCGGAAATAATGGACTTCCTGATCCCGCTCTGGGGCGGCATTGAACTCGGCATCGGGCCAAGCGCGATCGGAGCCCTCGTCGCCGTCGAGCTCGTCGTCTCGGTGATCGCACGTCCGATTTCCGGCTGGCTGGTGGACACCCGGGTGCGAACGACAGCGGCTGCGGCCGGAGCCGTGCTCTACGCGGTGAGTTGCGTCGGCTACGCCGTCGCGACGTCGCTGCCGCTCGCCTTCGCCGCTGCAATTGTTGGCGGTATCGGCGGCGCGTTCTTTTGGATTGCGGTCCGGGCAATCGCGGCCGAGTTCCTCGATCGCGACTCCGGCTCGCTGGCCGGGCTGCTGTCCTCCGAAGCACTCGGATCGTGGTTCTTCTGGATTCCAGCGATGGTCCTGCTGCCTCTGACCGGCTTCAGCGGGGTCTTCGGGACCCTCGCCGTTGCCTGTATTATCGCCGCGGTCCTGCTGCTCCGCGTGCCAAAGTTCCTGGCGCCACCGCAGGAGGAGCCGTTGGACGGGTTCCGGGGCGAAGGCAGGCGCCTCGCCCCGCTGCTGCTGATCGCGCTGATGACCGCAGTCGCCGAAGCCGGTGTGTCGCTGCTCCTGCTGCTTCACCTGCAGAAGGCGCTTGAGCTGGAGGTCTACCAGATTGCACTCATCTACCTGCCGGGCGGCATCGTGCTTACGGTTATGCCACGAGCGCTGCACCGGTTCGTTGAACGGCGGGGCCGGCGTACGGGATACGTCCTCGCGTCCGTCGCGTCGGCACTGACTGCGGCCGGCCTCGCGTTCACGCCCAGCCCGCTCGTGATCGCCGCGCTCTGGGTACTCACGAGTGCCTCATGGGCGATCTTGCTGCCGATCCAGCGGGCAGTCGTAGCTGAGGTCAACCGGCACCGCGTGGGCCGCGGCATGAGCCTGCTGACCAACTCCGAGATGCTCGGGGCAGCAGCCGGGTCGCTGCTGGCGGGTCTGCTGTACGACGGTGGATCGTGGCAGCTCTCATGCCTGATCTTCGCGGGCATCATCCTCAGCGGAACCGTCCTTGGCCCACTCGCGCTCACGAAACTGGGCGTGCGCGACCGCCCGGCCGCCGATCTGGCCGTCGTCAACAGCGGCTAGCACGGCTCTCCACCGGCGCAGAATTCGTCCCCGGGCCGGGCGAGGTGATCACCTGTTCGATCTGTGGCCGGACCGAACCCCAGACCGGACCCTGGACCGGACAATGTCGGGGATCTAGGGCAGGATAGGTCTGTGAGCACAGGGAAGACCGCAGCAGAGACCGCAGCAGGGACTGAAGAAGCAGCCGAAGCAGCCCCCGGGCACGTCACGGACCCTCAAGGCCCCGCGGGGGAGCAGGTCCCGTCCGGGGACATCCGTGCGGAGTACGAGGACCTCGTGGAGCAGGTCCGCAAGCACCGCTTTGCGTACTACCAGCAGGACGCGCCGATCATCTCCGACGCCGAGTTCGACGAGCTCTACCGTCGGCTGGAAACGCTCGAAGCCATGCATCCGGAACTGGTGGCCAACGATTCGCCCACGCAGGAAGTCGGCGGCGAGGTGTCAGCGGCGTTTGCCGCCGTGCAGCATTTGCAGCGCATGTACAGCCTGGAGGATGTCTTCTCGCTCGAGGAGCTGGAGGCCTGGATGGTCAAGGCCGAGGCGGGCGTCGCCAAGCTCGGCAACGGCGGGAACCCGCCGTCGTGGCTCACCGAACTGAAGATCGACGGCCTGGCCGTCAACCTGCTCTACCGCGACGGCGCCCTGGTCCGGGCCGCAACCCGCGGGGACGGCACCACCGGCGAGGACATCACGCACAACGTCCTGACCATCAAGGAAATCCCGCAGCAGCTCAGCGGCACCGGCTTCCCGGCGGAGGTGGAAGTCCGCGGCGAAGTCTTCATCCCGTCGCAGGCCTTCGCGGAATTCAACGAAGCCCTGATCGAGGCCGGCAAGGCGCCGCTGGCCAACCCGCGCAACGCCGCCGCGGGTTCGCTGCGGCAGAAGGACCCCGCGGAAACCGCCAAGCGGCCGCTGCGGATGTACGTCCACGGCATCGGCGCCCGCGAGGGTCTCGACACCGCCAGCCAGTCCGAGACCTACCGCAAGCTGGCCGAGTGGGGACTGCCGACGAGCCCGTATTTCGAGGTCCTGGCCGGGCTTTCCGACGTGCTCGAATTCATCAAGCGCTACGGCGACAAGCGGCACAGCCTCACCCACGAGATCGACGGCATTGTGATCAAGGTGGACGACTTCGCCACCCAGCGGGCCCTGGGCTACACCACCCGGGTGCCGCGCTGGGCAGTGGCCTACAAGTACCCGCCCGAAGAGGTCCATACCAAGCTGCTCGACATCGCCGTCAACGTCGGCCGCACCGGCCGGGTCACCCCGTACGGCGTGATGGAACCGGTCAAGGTTGCCGGCTCCACCGTGGAAATGGCCACCCTGCACAACCAGGAAGTGGTCAAGGCCAAGGGCGTGAAGATCGGCGACATTGTGGTGCTGCGCAAGGCCGGAGACGTGATACCGGAAATTGTGGGCCCGGTGCTGGCGCTGCGGGACCAGCAGCACCCTCCCGTCCGCGACTTCATCATGCCCACCGAATGCCCCGCGTGCGGCACGCCGTTGGCCCCCGGGAAGGAAGGGGACGTGGACATCCGCTGCCCCAACTCCCGGTCCTGCCCGGCCCAGCTGCGCGAACGCGTCTTCCACCTTGCCGGCCGCGGCGCCTTCGACATCGAGGCCCTCGGTTGGGAAGCCGCCATCGCACTGACCCAGCCGGCCGAGCCCGCGGAGCCGCCGCTGACCACCGAGGCGACATTGTTCGACCTCACTCCGGAGCAGCTCGCGGACGTCCGTGTCCGCCGGGAGAAGCGCTCCAAGGGCGCCGGCACCGGGGAATTCGAGCTGGTGCCCTACTTCTTCACCAAGGCCACCACCAAGACCCCGTCCAAGCCCACGGCCACGACGGACAAGCTCTTCCGGGAGCTGGAAAAAGCGAAATCCCAGCCGCTGTGGCGGATCCTGGTGGCCTTGTCCATCCGGCACGTCGGCCCGCGGGCCTCGCGCGCCCTCGCCACCGCGTTCGGCAGCATGGACGCCATCCGGCAGGCCTCCGAGGAGGAGCTCGCCCACGTGGACGGCGTGGGCCCGGTCATCGCCCAGGCGCTGACTGAATGGTTCGCCGAGGACTGGCACCGCGACATCGTGGACCGCTGGGCGGACGCCGGCGTCCGGATGGCGGACGAACGCGACGAGTCGACGCCCAGGACGCTGGAGGGGCTGACCGTGGTGGTGACCGGGAGCCTCGAGGGCTTCAGCCGCGATGAGGCCAAGGAAGCCATCCTGATTCGCGGCGGCAAGGCGGCCGGATCGGTGTCGAAGAACACCAGTTACGTGGTGGCGGGCGAGAACGCCGGCACCAAACTGGACAAGGCCGAACAGCTCGGCGTCCCGGTCCTGGATGAGGACGGCTTCCGTGCCCTGCTGGCGAACGGGCCGGCCGCCGAATGAGTTCCCACTCCGCGGGTCCTCCCGCACCTGGCGTTCCGGGGCTGCTCGAACTGGCCAAATCGGCCGCCGCGGCGGGGGCCGCCGTCCTGGCCACCCGGAAGACTGCGGCCCTGGACGCCAGCAACAAGGGCGACTCAGGAGACTGGGTGACCGCCTTCGACCTCGCCGCCGAAGCCGCCGTCCGGGACGTCATCACCGCCGCCCGGCCGTGGGACATCATCACGGGGGAGGAGGGCGGCACCGTCCTGCCGACGGAGCCCAGCGGCTACCGCTGGTCCATCGACCCGCTCGATGGCACCACCAATTTCATCCGCAACATCGTCTACTACGCCACCTCCGTGGCGGTGGCCGACGCCGACGGCGTCTGGCTGGCCGGCGTCGTCAGCGCACCGGCGCTGGGACGCACCTACTACGCGTCCCGCGGCGAGGGCGCCTGGCTCCAGGAACAGGGCCAGGTGACCGCCCTGTTCGGCCCGGTCCCCGGACGGGCCGGCCAGATCCTGGCCACGGGCTTCAGCTACGATCCCGGCGTGCGGGCGGAACAGGCCGCAGGCCTCGGCAGCCTGATGGACGGCTTCGCCGACATGCGACGGCTCGGGTCCGCGGCTCTGGACCTGTGCCTCGTGGCGGACGGCACGCACGACGCCTACGGTGAGCGCGGGCTCAACGAACACGACTTCGCCGCCGGAGCCCTGATCGCCGAGGAGGCAGGCTGCTGGGTGCGCCGGCCGCGGCTCACCAGCCCCCTGGCCGGCGGCCCCTCCGACGACGAACGCCTGGCCGCATGGACGTGCGCCGGTCCGCTGGAACTCTCCGGCAAATTCCCGCTCTAACG
Source organism: Arthrobacter sp. 01T425 (assembly GCF_056398725.1). Lineage (NCBI taxonomy): Bacteria > Bacillati > Actinomycetota > Actinomycetes > Micrococcales > Micrococcaceae > Arthrobacter > Arthrobacter sp. 01T425. The sequence continues at coordinate 84,222 of NZ_JBFTPY010000006.1, forward strand.
TCGTCCCGCTGGGCCGGCTCTACGCCTGTCAGATGCGCCTGAGTGATAGTTCAGTCACGGAAACGGCCTTTCCGGGCACGGCCCGGGCCGGGCGCCCGTACCATTGACAGGTGCCTTCGCAGATCCTCATTCGCCCCGCCGTTCCGGCCGACTTCGACGCCATAGCGCGCATCACCCGGGACGCCTACCTGGCTGCAGGCTACTTTGAGAGCGCCGACCACCCCTACATGCAGCAGATCCAGAACGTCGGGCAGCGCGCGGCGGCCGCGACGGTTTGGGTCGCCGAGCGTGAGGGCCGGATCCTCGGCTCCGTGACGCTGGCGGTCGCCGGCGAGCCCTACGCGGACATCGCCTTCAGCGACGAGCTCGAGTTCAGGATGCTCGTGGTGGACCCCTCCGTGCAGCGCAGCGGTGCCGGCAAGGCCATGGTCCAGGCCATCATCGAGCACGCCAGGGCCCTTCCCGGTATCCACGCCGTGGCCCTCACCACGGGCGAGAGCTGGGAAAGCGCCCACGGCCTTTACCTGAAGACCGGCTTCGTTCGGGCGCCGGAGCGCGACTGGCTCGTGCCGGGCACGGACATCAAACTGCTCGTTTACCGCCAGGAACTCTAGCCGGGGCGGTGGCCCCGCGCAGGTCCGCCGACACAAATCAACCCGGTTTGGCGGCCCGGCCGTCCGGCGCCCTACAGTTGTGCCGATCCCTGCGGCAACTGCGAAAGGCCCACCATGCGCAAGACCTTCGGTACCGGCTCCACCTGGGAACAGACCCTCGGCTATTCCCGGGCTGTCCAGGTGGACAACACCCTCTACATCTCCGCGACCGCCGCCAGCGGCGAGGACGGAATCGTGGGCGAAGACTTCTATACCCAGACCAGCTACATCCTGCAGAAGCTCGGCGCCGTGCTGGCCGACGCCGGCTTCGGCTTCGAGGACGTGGTGCAGTCCAAGCTGTACCTGACGGACATCAGCCAGTGGGAAGAGGCCGGCCGGGCCCACGGCGAGGTCTTCGGCGACATCCGCCCCACGCTCTCCCTCGTTCACGTGCTGCCGTTCCTGGATCCCAAGATGCTCGTCGAGATCGAACTCGTCGCCCAAAAGAGCGCCGCCTAGGGCCAAAGCGACGCTTGCCCGGGGCGTTGCGGGGGCCGGGGGGACTCTGGCGGAACCGCCGGACTTGGAGTAAGAAGAGCGCATGACCAAGGCACCCGGGCAGGGGCCCGCCAGGATCCCCCTCATCGGCCAGTTCCGCTCCTATGACCGCTCGTGGCTGCGCGGCGATCTGATTGCCGGGGTCACCGTCGCGGCCCTGATCGTTCCGAAGAACCTCGGGTACGCAGGCATCGCCGGGATTCCGCTGCAGAACGGGCTGTATGCCGCGGCCGCCGGCGCCATCGTGTACGCGATCTTCGGCACGTGCCGGCAGATCTCGATGGGCCCGAGCTCGGGCCTGGCGGCGGTGGCCGCGAGCGCCGTGCTCGCGGCAGGCATCACCGGCGAGCAGGATATCGCCTCGTTCGTTGCCGGAATCACCCTCGCCTCCGGGATCCTGTTCCTGATTCTTGCCGTCTTCAAGATGGGCTGGATCGCGCAGTTCCTCTCGAAGGCCGTGGTCACCGGCTTCCTTTTCGGCGCGGCGATCGACGTCGTGATCGGCGAGCTCCCCAAACTCACCGGGACCGAGGTCACCGGCTCCAACCCGCTCCAGGAGCTGTGGTCCTGGCTGGGCACCCTGGGCGAGGCGCAGCCGACCACCGTGGTGGTGGGGGTCATCGCGCTGGCTGTCGTCTTCGGGCTGAAAGCCATCGCTCCCCAAGTCCCCGGCGCCCTGGTCCTGGTGGTGGGCGGACTGGCGGCGGAGGCGCTCTTCGGTCTCGGGGCCAAAGGCGTGGCCCTGGTAGGCGACGTACCCAGCGGGCTGCCCTCGCTGCAGGTCCCGGACGGTCAGCTCATGTGGGACCACGTCGGCACCGTGGCGCTCGCGGCGGTGGCGCTGGTCCTGATCGGTTTCTCCCAGACCGCCGGGGATGCGAGGGCGTTCGCTGCCAAACACCGCTACCAGATCGACATCAACCAGGAATCCATTGCCCAGTCAATGGCCAACATCGCCTCGGGTCTCTTCAAGGGGATGCCCGTCTCGACGAGCCTGTCCGCGAGCTCGCTGAACGACCACTCGGGGGCGAAGACCGGACTGGCCTCCCTCACCTCCGGGATCACCGTCCTGCTCACGCTGCTCTTCCTGGCGCCGCTGTTCTCGATCCTGCCCAAGCCCGTGCTGGCGGCGCTGATCATCGAGGCCGTCGTCATGGGCATGATGAACGTGCCCGAGCTGCGGCGGCTGGCCCGTGTGCAGAAGTTCGACTTCTGGATTGCGGTCGCGGCGATCATCGGGACCCTCATCTTCGGCGTGCTGGCGGGCGTCGTCATTGGGATCGGGCTCTCGCTCATCTGGCTCGTCCGGGTGGCGACCCATCCGGAGATGCCCGACCTGGGCCGCGAGCCCGGTACCCAGGTCTTCCGCGATGCCGGTGAGCATCCCGGCGACGAGAAAGTTCCCGGCATTGCCGTGATCCGGTTCGACGGCGGCCTGTTTTTCGCCACGGCCGATGCACTGGAGGACCGCCTGCGCGACGTCATCCAGTCGACGCCGGGGCTCACCGGGATCGTGCTCGACTGCGGCGGGATCAACTTCGTCGACTCGCAGGGGGCGGCAAAGGTGGCGGACATCGTCATCCTCGCCCGGGAGGCCGGGGTCAACCTGCGCCTGACCCGGCTGAAGCCCGCGGTCCGGGCGGTCCTGGAGCGCGACGGCGTGATCGAGCGCATCGGGGTGGACATGATCCACGGCAACATCCACAGGGCCGTGCAGGCGGAGCAGGCGGCGGCACAGAAGGAGCCCGACGGCGCCTAGGTTGGCTTCGCTGCTTGTGTCGCGGCGCCTAGCGGGCGGCCGGGGCGGGGATTCCGTAACGGTGCTCGGGCCGCCCGGTGGTGCCGTAGCGCAGCTGGATGTCGACGGCGCCGTCGTCCGCCAGCGCGGACAGATACCGCTGGGCGGTGGCCCGGGACACGCCGACCCGGGCGGCGACGTCGGCGGCTGAATACTGCTCGCCGGGCACCAGGGATTCCAGCACCGCGGCCTCGGTGGCGGAGCGGGGACGTGCCGAGGCGACGACGTCGCCCGGGATCAGGGCGCGCTTGGCGCGCTCCACCGTCTCCTGGCTGACGGAGCCCGGCTGGGCCAGGATCCGGCGGTAGCGTGCATAGGAGCGCAGCTGCTGCGAAAGGGATTCGGCCGTGAAGGGCTTGAGCAGGTAGCCCAGTGCCCCGCGGCGGAACGCGAGGCGCAGCGAGGCCGTGTCCGAGGCGGCGCTGAGGATCACGGTGTCGACGTCCAGCTGGTGCAGCAGGTCCAGGCCCGAAGCGTCCGGCAGGTAGACGTCCAGCAGCACCAGGTCCGGGCGGAGGCTGTGGATGGCCTGCAGCGCCTGGGACGCCGAGCCGGCCGGCGGCAGCGCCAGGAAGCCGGCCACCGAATCCACATAGGCGGCATGCAGCTTGGCGACGTGGAAATCATCGTCGACAATCAGCACCCTGAAATCTTCAGACATCGTTGTCCTCCCGGTTTGCTTCAGTGATTCCAGATTCGGTATTTCCCGGCAGCGTTGGCCCCGGTTCGGTGGTTCCCGGCAGCGTGGCCACGAAAACGGCGCCCGGGCCGCCGGGGGAGCCGGCTTCGAGCACCCGCACGTCTCCGCCGCGGCGGCGCGCGAGCTGCCGGGACAGCGCCAGCCCCAGGCCCTGCCCTCCGCCAGGGCGCGCGGGCCGGACCGAGGTCGTGTAGCCCTCCGCGAAGACCCCCTCGGTCTCGGCGGCTGTCATTCCGCCGCCCAGGCCGTCGCCGGAATCGGCCACCACAATGTGGAGTGTGCCGGCGCCTCCGTTGATGCCCGGTTCGTCCAGCACTTCGACTTCCACCCAGCGCTCGGCCGCGGAACCGGCGACGGCGGCGTTCACGGCGTTGTCGATCAGGTTCCCCATGACTGTGGTGACGTCCTGGGGTTCGGTGACGTGGCCGCGGACCACGGATTCCGGCCCGAGGCGGAGGCTCACGCCGCGCTCGTCCGCCTCGACGCCCTTGGCACCGAGGAAGGCCTGCAGGTAGGGGTCCTGGAGCAGCTCGGCCTGGTCCACCGGGAATGCCAGCGGCCCGGTGCCGGCCAGTTTGGCGAGATAGTCCTGGGCCTGCTGGGGCTGGCCGATGCTCATGAACCCGGCGATCGTGTGCAGCTGGTTGGCAAACTCGTGGCGTTGCGCCCGCAAAGCCGCGGACATGGTGCCGACGGCGTCGAGCTGGCGGGTCAGCTGCTGCAGCTCGGTCCGGTCCCGCAGCATCACCACCCAGCCCAGGTCCTCGCGGCCGTGCAGGGCCTTGCGGGCGCTCACCACCAGCACCTGGCCGCCGGCCACGAGTTCCACCGCCTCGCCCTCGGCCGCATCGGCCCGGGTCAGGGCCTTGAGCTGCTCCGGGACCGGTGCGGCGGCCCAGGCCGTGCCCGCGAGGTCCGGGACACCGAGCAGCCGCTGGGCGGCGGCGTTGAAAACGCTGACCCTGCCGTCGGCCGAAACGCCGATCACGCCGTCGTCGACGCCCTGCAACACGGCCACCTGGTCGTGCACCAGGGTGCTGATCTCCTCGGGTTCGAGCCCGAGGGTCAGCCGCTGGAGCCGACGCCGCAGCAGGAAAGAGGCGAGCACGCCGGCCAGCAACGCGCCGGTGGCCGTGACGGCGATGGGGATGATGTCCCGGGCCAGGCTTTGGCTGATCGTCTCGGTGGAGTAGCCCACGCTCACCTCGCCAACCACCGCCGTCGATTCCGGGGCGTACACCGGGACCTTGGCGCCGGCGGACGGGCCCAGCGTGCCCGTGTTCCGCGTGGTGACCTCCCGGCCCGCGAGGGCGTCCGAGGGGTCGGTACTGACCTTTTCGCCCAGCCGCTCCGCGTCGGGGTGCGCCAGCCGGATGCCGGTCTCGTCCGTAATGACCACGAACAGGGCCCCGGTGCGGGTGCGGGCACCCTCCGCGGCAGCCATCAACGGACCGGCCAACAACTCGGCGGCCGGGGGAGCGGCGGGAAGAGCGCTGATGGACTGGACCTCTGCCCGCACTGAGGGGTCAGAGGCCACCGTCCGGGCCAGGGTCAGCGCCTGGTTCTCCGCCTCGCGGCCCAGCCTGTCGTAGCTCAGCCAGGCGTGGACGGCGCTGCTCAGCAGCACAACCAGCGCCACGACGCCGAGCTGCAGTAGCAGTGTCTGGGTCGAAAAGCGCAGGGTCGGCAGAGCTGTGCGGCGCTTCATCGGGCTCCTGCCTGGGGTTGGTACGGACGTGAGCAAAATGCGCAAAATGCATCCAATAAGCAGTATGCCAATCAATTGAGCCAAAGGCCCAGTCGTGACGGGCGCCACTCTAACGTCTGTAGTGCGCATCACACCGGAGTGGTGTCATTCAACGAAGAAGGAGCCGGCCGTGCTGGTATTACTAGGATTCGCCATGATCGCGGTATTCATGGTGCTGATCATGACGAAGAAGTTGACGCCGGTGCTGGCGCTCATCATTGTTCCCACAGTCTTCGGGCTTTTCGCCGGCGCGGGCCTCGGGATCGGCCCGATGGTCATGGACTCCATGAAATCCATGACCTCCACCGCCGCGCTGCTGATGTTCGCGATCATCTACTTCGGGCTGATGATCGACGTCGGGCTCTTTGACCCCCTGGTCCGGTTCATCCTGCGCAAGCTCGGCAACGACCCCGCCAAGGTGGTCCTGGGCACGGCCATCCTCGCGGCAGCGGTCTCCCTCGACGGTGACGGCTCCACCACCTTCATCCTCACCACCGCGGCGATGCTGCCGGTCTACCTGCGGCTGAAGATGAGCCCCGTGGTCCTGACCTGCGTGGCCGGCCTGGCCAACGGCACCATGAACATCCTGCCCTGGGGCGGCCCCACCGCCCGCGCCGCCTCCGCGCTGAAGCTCGACGTCAATGATGTCTTCGTGCCCATGGTCCCGTCCCTCATCGCCGGGCTCATCGTCGTGCTGGTCTTCTCCTGGCTGCTCGGCCTGCAGGAACGCAACCGCCTCCGCGCCGTCGCCCCCGAGATCTGGGGCGTCCCGTATACAGCCGCAGCCTTCGACGGCGACGCAGACGGCGCAGCAGGCGGCACCGCGGCCGGCGGTACCGGCATCCCCCGCGGCCGCAAGGGCCCCGGAGCCTCGCCCGCCGGGCTCTCCCCGGAAGGATCGTCCGTTGCAGTGCTGGAGCGCGCCGATTCCCTCGTTGACGACCGCGACTCCGCCATGGCCGACACCGCCCTGGACCCCAACCGCAAGACCCTCCGTCCCAAGCTGTTCTGGTTCAACCTCGGCCTCACGGTCGCGGTCATGGTGACGCTCGTCGCCAACGTCATTCCGCTCCCGTTCGTCTTCATGGTCGGCTCCGCCATCGCCCTGCTGGTCAACTTCCCCAAGGTCAAGGACCAGAGCGCCCAGCTGATCGCGCACGCTCCCTCGATCGTCGCCGTCGTCAGCATGGTCATGGCCGCCTCGGTCCTGACCGGCGTCCTCAACGGCACGGGCATGGTCAAGGCCATGTCGGAATGGCTGGTCCAGATCATCCCGTCGGACATGGGTCCGCTGATGGCCGTGATCACCGGCGTCCTGAGCATCCCGATGACGTTCTTCATGAGCAACGACGCCTTCTACTTCGGCGTCCTGCCGGTCCTGAGCGAAACGGCGGCCCACTACGGCGTCAGCGCCGCCGACATGGCCCGCGCTTCCATCACCGGCCAGCCCTTCCACCTCCAGAGCCCCCTGGTGCCGGCCATCCTGCTCCTGGTCTCCCTCGCGAAGGTGGACCTGGGCGACCACCACAAGAAGGTCCTGTGGCGCACGGCCGTGATCTCCCTGGTGATGCTCGGCGTCGGAGTGCTCACCGGAGCCATCGGCATCGGCTAACCACTCCCAACAACACCAACCAACGCGGGGTCACTTACGGCCCATTCGGGACCTCCGGATGGACCGTAAGTGACCCCGCGTTGTTTGTGGTCGTCGTTCCAGGCGGCGGACAGTAACCACCGTCCAACCCACGTAGACTGGGACGGAAAATTATCCATACCTTGCAGGGGAGATCCATGGCTGCGATCAACCGCGACGACGTCGCGCATCTCGCGCAACTCGCGCACATCGAGATGAGTGCTGAAGAGCTGGACAGGATGGCCGGCGAACTCGCCGTCATCGTGGATTCAGTGAAGTCCGTCAGTGAAGCCGCCGGTGATGACGTCCCGGCCACGTCCCACCCAATTCCGCTGACCAATGTGTTCCGCGAGGACGTCGTGGGCCACACGTTTACGGCCGAGCAATCCCTCTCCGGTGCCCCCGACGCGTACGAAGGCCGTTTCAAGGTCCCGGCAATCCTGGATGAGGACTAAGACCATGACTGAGAACAACGAACTGATCCGCCTCTCCGCCGCCGCGCTCGCCGAGAAGCTGGCCGCCCGCGAGATCACCGCCGTCGAGGTCACCCAGGCCTACCTGGACCGCATCGCCGCCGTCGACGGCAAGGTCCACGCCTTCCTCCACGTCAACGCCGACGAGGCGCTCGCCGTCGCCGCCGAAGTGGATGCGATCCGCGCCGCCGGCGGTGCCGCCGCCGAAGAGCTCCACGTCCTCGCGGGCGTCCCGATCGCCGTCAAGGACCTCATCGTCACGATCGGGCAGCCCACCACGGCCGGCTCGAAGATCCTCGAAGGCTGGCACAGCCCCTACGACGCCACCGTCGTCGAGCGCCTGCGCGCCGCCAAGATGCCGATCCTGGGCAAGACGAACCTCGACGAATTCGCGATGGGCTCCTCCACCGAGCACTCCGCCTACGGGCCCACGCACAACCCGTGGGACCTGGACCGCATCCCCGGCGGCTCCGGCGGCGGCTCCGCTGCCGCCGTCGCGGCCTTCGAAGCCCCGCTGGCCCTCGGCACCGACACCGGCGGGTCCATCCGCCAGCCCGGCGCCGTCACCGGCACTGTCGGTGTCAAGCCCACTTACGGCGGCGTCTCCCGCTACGGCGCCATCGCCATGGCCTCCTCGCTGGACCAGATCGGCCCGGTCTCGCGCACGGTTCTCGACTCGGCCCTGCTGCACCAGGTGATTGGCGGGCACGATCCGCGCGACTCCACCTCCCTGCCGGACCCGCTCGAGGACCTCGTGGCCGCGGCCCGGACCGGCAACGTCGAGGGCATGAAGATCGGTATCATCAAGGAGCTCCACGGCGAGGGCTACCAGGCCGGCGTCGAGAACCGCTTCAACGAATCCCTCGAGCTGCTCAAGGGCGCGGGCGCCGAGATCGTCGAGGTCTCCTGCCCCAACTTCAAGTACGCCCTGGGCGCCTACTACCTGATCATGCCGTCGGAGGCGTCCTCCAACCTGGCCAAGTTCGACGGCGTCCGCTACGGCCTGCGGGTCCTGCCCAAGGACGGTCCCATGACCATCGAGCGGGTCATGGGCGCCACCCGCGCCGCCGGCTTCGGCGACGAGGTCAAGCGCCGCATCATCCTGGGCACCTACGCCCTGAGCGCCGGCTACTACGACGCCTACTACGGCTCGGCCCAGAAGGTGCGCACCCTGATCCAGCGCGACTTCGACGCCGCCTTCGAAAAGGCCGACGTGCTGATTTCCCCGACGGCGCCGACCACGGCGTTCAAGCTCGGCGAGAAGCTCAACGACCCGCTGGCGATGTACCTCAACGACGTCGCCACCATCCCGGCGAACATGGCAGGCGTCCCCGGCCTGTCCCTGCCCGGCGGCCTGGCCGACGAGGACGGACTGCCCGTGGGCATCCAGCTCCTGGCCCCGGCCCGCCAGGATGCCCGCCTGTACCGCGTCGGCGCGGTCCTGGAATCCCTGCTCGAGGCGCAGTGGGGCGGCCCGCTGCTGGAAAAGGCCCCCTCGCTCACTGCTACTTCTGCGGCTGCCGCCGCCTCAAGCCACGGAGGCTCACACTAATGACTGACGCAACCCTCAGCTTCGAAGAGGCGATGGACAAGTACGATCCCGTCCTGGGGTTCGAGGTCCACGTGGAGCTCAACACCAAGACCAAGATGTTCTCCTCCGCGCCGAACGTCTTCGGCGATGAGCCGAACACCAACGTCAACGAGGTGGACCTCGGCATGCCCGGCGTGCTGCCGGTGGTGAACAAGACCGCGATCGAGTCCTCGATCAAGATCGGCCTGGCGCTGAACTGCAAGATCGCCGAGACCTGCCGCTTCGCCCGGAAGAACTACTTCTACCCGGACACCCCGAAGAACTTCCAGACCTCCCAGTACGACGAGCCCATCGCTTACGACGGCTACCTTGACATCGAGCTGTCCGACGGCACCGTGTTCCGCGTCGAGATTGAACGCGCGCACATGGAGGAGGACGCCGGCAAGCTGACCCACATGGGCGGCGCCACCGGCCGCATCCAGGGCGCGGACTACTCCCTGGTGGACTACAACCGTTCCGGTGTGCCGCTGGTCGAGATCGTCACCAAGCCGATCGAGGGCGCCGGCAGCCGCGCCCCCGAACTCGCCAAGGCCTACGTGGCCGCCGTCCGCGAGATCGTCAAGAACCTCGGGGTTTCGGACGCGAAGATGGAGCGCGGCAACGTCCGCTGCGACGCCAACGTCTCGCTGCGCCCGCACGGCCGCGAACGTTTCGGCATCCGTTCGGAGACCAAGAACGTCAACTCGCTGCGCGCCGTCGAACACGCGGTCCGCTACGAGATCCAGCGGCACGCCGCCGTGCTGGACTCCGGCGAGCCGGTCATCCAGGAAACCCGCCACTGGCACGAGGACACGCGGACCACGACGTCGGGCCGGGCCAAGTCCGACGCCGACGACTACCGCTACTTCCCGGAACCTGACCTGGTCCCGATCACCGCGTCCCGCGAATGGGTCGAGGAGCTCCGGGCCACCCTGCCCGAGCCGCCGGCCGCGCGCCGCAAGCGGCTGCAGGCCGACTGGGGCTACTCGGACCTGGAGTTCCGCGACGTCGTCAACGCCGGCGTCATGGACGAGATCGAGGAAACCATCGCAGCCGGCGCCACCGCCACCGTGGCCCGCAAATGGTGGATGGGCGAGATCGTCGGCCGCGCCAAGAACGCCGACGTCGATCCCGGCCAGCTGGGCGTCAACCCGGCCACCATCGTGGAACTGAACAAGATGGTTGAGGACGGCAAGATCAACAACAAGATGGCCTCCGAGGTCCTGGACGGCGTGCTCGCCGGCGAAGGCACCCCGGCGGAAATCGTCGAGAAACGCGGCCTCGCCGTGGTCTCCGACGACGGCCCGCTTCTCGAAGCGATCGACGCGGCCCTCGCCGCGCAGCCCGGCGTCGCGGACAAGATCCGCGGCGGCAAGATCCAGGCGATCGGCGCGATCGTCGGCGGGGTCATGAAGGCCACCCGCGGGCAGGCCGACGCCGGCCGCGTGCGCGAGCTGATCCTCCAGCGCCTCGGCGTCGAGGGCTAGCCCCTAGCCGCCCACTAGATCGGTCATGATGGTCTGCAGTGCTTCGCAGACCATCATGACCGATGTGCGTTTAAGGTTCTCCGGCCGGGCCAGGACGTCGATCCGGCGCCGGGTGCTGATGCCCTCCAGCGGCCGCAGCACAATGTTCGGGTTCAGCACAGGCCGCGCGGTGTGCCGCGGCAGCAGGCCGATCACGCCGCCGGCCGCCACGAGCGCCGCCACGGTCGAGTAGTCGTTGATGCGGTGCACGATGTTCAGCTCACGGCTGGAGACCGCCGCGACGGCGGAAAGCACGTCGGCGGGGGAGTAGCCGGCGCGGCTCGTCACCCACGGTTCGCCCACGACGTCGTCCGCCGTCACCGCGCGCTGGCCGGCCAGCCGGTGCCCGGCCGGCAGCGCCACGTCCAGCGGCTCATGCGCGAGCGGGATCACCGCGACGCGTTCCTCGGGCCAGCGCGGGCTGTGGTCCATCCGGTGCGCCAGGACCAGGTCGTAGCGCGCCGTAAGGGCCGGGAAATCCTGTTGCGCGACGTCCTCGTCGGAGAGCAGGATCCGCGGCTGGCCCGGGCCGTCCAGCAGCCGGGCCAGCGGCGCGAACAATGCCTGCCCGGCGCTGTGGAAACCGCTGAGCGTCACCGGCGCCACCGGTGAGCCGTGGTAGGCGCCGATCGCCATCTTCGCATCCGCCATCGCGCTGACCACCGCGGCCCCGGCGTCCGCCAGCACCTGCCCGGCCTCCGTGAGCACCAGGTTCCGGCCCTCCTTGCGGGTCAGCGGCACCTCCACGGTCTTCTGCAGCGCGGCCAGTTGCTGGGACACGGCCGACGGCGTCACCAGGAGGGTTTCGGCGACGGCCTTGACGCTGCCCAGTGCTCCGAGTTCGCGCAACATCTCCAGCTGGTGGATTTCCATGCCAGCCATTCTATGCAACAGCAATTGCTAATTCGTCGATTGAGAAGAATTCGGTTGTGCTAATGCTTTCTGGTGGGTCTAATGGGGTGAGTTGACCCACACGCCGGCCCCGCATGCGGAACAGAACACGCGGAACAGAACGCGCGGAGCAGGACCCCAAAAGCACAGTTAGGAAGGCCCATGAAGGCTCTCTACAAAGCCGGCGCCCACGCAGGATTCGAGCTCGTCGACCGTCCCGAGCCGGAGACCGGCCCCGGGGACGTCAAGATCCGCGTCATGACCACCGGCATCTGCGGCACGGACCTGCACATCCAGGCCTGGGACGCCTGGGCGCAGGGCATCATCAACGCCCCCCTGATCGCCGGCCACGAGTTCTACGGCGAGGTCGTGGAGACCGGCGAGGACGTCCTGGACGTCAAGGTGGGGGACCGGGTCTCCGGCGAAGGCCACATCGTCTGCGGAATCTGCCGCAACTGCCGCGCCGGCCGCCGGCAGATGTGCATCAACACCGTCAGCGTCGGCGTCCAGCGCGACGGCGCCTTCGCCGAGTACGTGGTGATCCCCGAGACCAACGTCTGGGTCCACCAGGACCCCTCGGTCACCCCGGAACTCGGCGCCATCTTCGACCCCTTCGGCAACGCCGTCCACACCGCTCTGAGCTTCCCGCTGGTCGGCGAGGACGTGCTGATCACCGGCGCCGGACCCATCGGCCTGATGGCGATCGCCGTCGCCCGTCACGCGGGCGCCCGCAAGATCGCGATCACCGACGTCTCCGCGCCCCGGCTGGAACTGGCCCGCAGGCTCGGCGTCGACCTCGCGATCGATGTCTCGAAAATGCGGGTCAAGGACGCCCAGCGCGAACTCGGCATGCGCGAAGGCTTCGACATCGGCATGGAAATGTCGGGACACCCCACCGCGCTGCCTGAGATGATCGACAACATGAACCACGGCGGCCGGATCGCGATGCTGGGACTGCCCAGCCAGTCCATCGACATCAACTGGGGCAAGGTGGTCACGCACATGCTGACCATGAAGGGCATCTACGGCCGCGAAATGTTCGAGACCTGGTACGCGATGAGCGCCATGCTCTCCTCCAACCCTGCCCTGCACGCAAACATCTCGGCCGTGGTCACGGACACGCTGCCGGCCACCGACTGGGAAAAGGGTTTCGAGGTGGCCCGCGCCGGCGTCGGCGGCAAGGTGGTCCTCGACTGGACCGTTTTCTAGGCCCCTTTCCTGACCGCACGCTTCCGGGCCCCTGCCCGACACAGCATTCCACGCACAGCATTCCGCCCCCGCATCCAACCAGCCGAGGAGCCAACCCATGTATTCAGCCATCAAGGACCAGCTGCAGCACGAACTCGATGAGATCCGCAGCGCCGGTCTGTTCAAGACCGAGCGGCACATCGACTCGCCGCAGGCCAACCGCATCAAGGCCGGGCAGATCGGCGAGACCGGCGCCGACGTGCTGAACTTCTGCGCCAACAACTACCTGGGCCTCGCCGACCACCCGGACATCATCGCCGCGGCGAAGACCGCCATGGACGAGCGCGGCTTCGGCATGGCCAGCGTGCGCTTCATCTGCGGCACCCAGGACCTGCACCTGGCACTGGAAAAACGTGTCTCGGCGTTCCTCGGCACCGAGGACACCATCCTGTTCTCCAGCTGCTTCGACGCCAACGGCGGCGTGTTCGAGTCCCTCTTCGGCCCGGACGACGCCGTCATCTCGGACGCCCTGAACCACGCGTCCATCATTGACGGCATCCGGCTCTGCAAGGCCCAGCGCTTCCGCTACGCCAACCAGGACATGGCGGACCTCGAATCGAAGCTGATCGAGGCCACCACGCAGGAGAACCCGGCCCGCCGCAAGATCATCGTCACGGACGGCGTCTTCTCGATGGACGGCTTCCTGGCCCCGCTCGAAGCGATCTGCGACCTCGCCGAAAAGTACGATGCCCTGGTCATGGTGGACGATTCCCACGCGGTGGGCTTCATGGGCGCCACCGGTGCCGGCACGCCGGAACACGCCGGCGTCTCGGACCGCGTGGACATCTACACCGGCACCTTCGGCAAGGCCCTCGGCGGCGCCTCCGGCGGCTATGTCTCGGGCCGCGGTGAGGTGGTGGCGATGCTCCGCCAGAAGGCCCGCCCCTACCTGTTCTCCAACTCGCTGGCCCCGGCGATCGTCGCGGCCACGCTCAAGGCCCTGGACCTCGTGGAAAACTCCGGCGAACTGCGCGGCAAGCTCTTCGCGAACGCGGAGCTCTTCCGGAACCGCATGAGCGAGGAAGGCTTCGACCTGCTCCCCGGCGAGCACGCCATTGTCCCGGTAATGTTCGGCGACGCCGTCATGGCCGCCAAGGTGGCCGATGCCATGCTCCACAACGGCGTCTTCGTCACGGCGTTCAGCTACCCGGTGGTGCCCAAGGGCGCCGCCCGGATCCGCGTCCAGCTTTCGGCCGCACACAGCGCCGACGACGTCGAGGCCTGCGTCCAGGCGTTCGTGCGCAGCCGCGCGGCGGTGGCAGCAGCCTAGCCCGCCTGATCGCCGGGCCGGGCCCCCGCTTTCAGTACGGGGTCCGGCCCCACCCTGCCCGGCCTTGCCCCGGCCTTGCTCGTTCATCCCGGCTTCCTCCTCTGGCTTGTCCGCGGGACATGCCCAGCCCCGGCAGCGAGGACTGGACATAATGCCACTATGTCCAACGGCCACGACCAACGAGGGGCATGTCCCGGGCCTGCCCGCCGCAACGGGGGACATGTCCAGGCGCGCGGACCAGGGAAGTGCCTGTCCCGGGCCTGCACGCGGCAACGGGGGACATGTCCAGCTCCGGCAGCGAGGACTGGACATAATGCCACTCTGTCCAACGGCCACGACCAACGAAGGGCATGTCCCGTGCCGGTACGCCGCAACGGGGGACATGTCCAGCTCGGGCAGCGAGGACTGGACATAATGCCACCATGTCCAACGGCCATGACCACGAGGGGCATGTCCCGCGCCTGCACGCCGCAACGAGGGACATGTCCAGTCGTGCGGACCATGGAAGGGCATGTCCCGGGGCGCCGTGCACAATTTATCCAAGCAACCGTGATTCCAAGAAGGTTGCCGCCAAACTCGGAATCGTGGAGACGGCATGTGCCGAGAACACCGTGAGCCACTGGATTTCAACGCCCTGGGACCCAACAACGGCGCAGGTGATGACTGTGGAACCGATTGACGCCGCTCGCCCGGGAGCAGGTTGCGGCAAACGCCGGATACCGGGACGTGATCACCTGACCCGACGATCTGCAAGGATGGGATCATGTCAGCTCATTACGATGTCGTAATTGTCGGCGGCGGGATCGCCGGCCTGTCCCTTGCTTCCGCCTTGGCCGGGCACTGCAGCGTGGCCCTGATCGAAGCCGAGCAGACCCTGGCGTACCACACCTCGGCCCGCTCAGCCCGGCAACTGATTCCCAGCTACGGCCCGCCTGTGGTCCAGGAGCTCACCGTCCGGACGCTCGACCTCATCGCGGCCCAGGACGCCGAACGTCCGGAACCGGTGCTCACCCCGCGCAGCTTCATGCTGATCGGGGACGACGCCACCGTACGGGCGGAGGCAAGCGGACACATGCAGCGGATCACCCACGCCGAGGCACTGGATCTGTGCCCGGCCCTGGTCCCGGATTCGTTCAGCGCCGCCGGGCTGGACACCGGGTCCTTCGCCTGCAACGCCCCCGTGCTGCTCGAGGACCACCGGCGGCTCGCCGTGGCCGGCGGCGTGGACATCATTACCGGCGCCAGGGTCCATTCCGCCCAGCGGCTGGGCACCGGCTGGGAACTGGGCGCCGGGCAGGAAGGCTTCCAGTCCGCCGTCGTGGTCAATGCCGCCGGTGCCTGGGCCGACGAGCTCGCCGTCCTCAGCGGCGTCGAGAAGCTCGGCCTGCAGCCGTACCGGCGCACCGCGGCGATCGTCGACGTCGAGAATCCCCTCCCGGAAGCCAGCCCGATGGTGGCGGCGGCCGATGACAGCTTCTACTTCCGGCCGGACAACGGCCAGGTCCTGATCTCGCCCGCCGAACACGTGCCGAGCGGACCCGAGGACGCCCGGCCCTATCCCGGCGACATCGAACGGGTCATCGCCCGGCTCAACGAGATCACGACGCTCGGGATCCGGAACGTCCGCACGGCCTGGACGGGGCTGCGCACGGAGGCGGCCGACGGCGTCCCGGTGGTGGGGTTCGACGCCGAGGCCACCGGATTCTTCTGGCTCGCCGGCCAGGGCGGGTACGGATTCCAGACCTCATCCGGCGTCGCGGAACTGGCCGCCGGGCTGATCCTCGCCGGCCAGGGCACCGCCCCGGCCCTGACCCCGGCTGTGCCCCCGTCCACCGAGGCCAGTCCGGCATCCCGGACAGCGGAGGCGCTGGCCGCGACCCGCTGGTCCATCCGGCGCTGAAGAATGGATCCATGAGTACCCTCATCACCAATATCGCCGAACTGATGACCCAGGACGCGGAACACCGCGTCCTCCGCGACGCGGCGGTGGTGATCGAGGGGGAGCGGATTTCCTGGCTAGGGCCCGCGGCCGACGCCCCGGCCGCGGACGAACGGGTGGATGCCGGTGGCCGGGCGCTCCTCCCGGGCTGGGTCGACTCGCACACGCACCTGATCTTCGCGGGGGACCGCACTGCCGAGTTCGAGGCCCGGATGGCGGGAGAAAGCTACAGCGCCGGCGGGATCGCCGTCACCACCGGCGCCACCCGGAGCACGAGCGACTTCGACCTGACCCGGCTGGCGATGGGCCGCGTCGCGGAGGCCGTGTCGCAGGGCACCACCTACCTGGAGACCAAAACCGGCTACGGCCTGGACCTCGAGAACGAGGCCCGCAGCGCCCGCATCGCCTCCACCGTGGCGGACGAGGTGACTTACCTGGGGGCGCACCTTGTGCCCGCCGGGATGGACGCGGAAGAATACACGGAGCTGGTCTGCGGGCCGATGCTCACCGCAGTCCTGCCCTACGTCCGCTGGGCCGACGTCTTTTGCGAGCAGGGCGCGTTCAACGAGGACCAGTCCCGCCGGGTGCTGCTGGCCTGCAAGGCCGCCGGGCTGGGGCTGCGCGTCCACGGCAACCAGCTCGGCGAGGGCCCCGGCGTCAGGCTGGCCGTGGAAGTCGGCGCCGCGAGCGTGGACCACGTGAACTACCTTTCGGCCGCGGATGTCGATGCCCTTGCCGGCAGCTGGTCCGGCTGGGACGCCGCCGGCGGCAGCGGCACGCCTGGATCCGGGCAGCGCGGCACGGTCGCCACGTGCCTGCCGGCCTGCGATCTCTCCACCCGGCAGCCGCTGGCCCCCGGCCGTGAACTGCTCGACGCCGGCGTGCAGCTGGCGCTGGCCTCCAACTGCAACCCCGGCACGTCCTACACCAGCTCCATGGCGTTCTGCGTCACCACCGCCGTGCTGCAGATGCGGCTCAGCGTCCACGAGGCGGTGCGCGCCGCGACCTACGGCGGCGCGCTGGCCCTGGGCCGGGAGTCCGGGAACGACGCCGACGGCGAACGCGCGGTGGGCTCGATCGCCGTCGGACACCGCGCGGACCTGCACCTGCTCAACGCGCCTTCCGCCACGCATCTGGCCTACCGGCCAGGCATCCCCCTGACGCACGCGGTGTGGCGCGCCGGTGTAGCGCAGCCGGTCCGTTAGCGGGCCGGTCCGCTGACCTGGCTGGCTCCGGCCCCGGCCGGGCCGCCCTAGAACATCATGGGCGGTGCGTCGAGGACGGTCTCGTCCACGCGCCTCTTCTCCCACTGCGTGAAGGGCTTGTCGAGCTCGTACTTGCCGTGCGAAGTGCGCAGCAGGGTGCGGACCTCGGCGTTCTCGGGGTTATTCAGGGACTCGAAATATTCCACCGACCAGTGGAACCAGCGCATGCAGAACAGCCGCATGGTCAATCCGTGCGTCACAAACAGCGCGTTCGGGGCATAGCCGGGCCGGGACCAGTGCCGGTGCAGGGTTTCCATGAAGGAAGAAATCCTGTCATACACATCGGAACCGGACTCGCCCTCGCGGAAGCGGTAGAAGAAGTGCCCGTAGGCGTTGCGGAGCTCCTTCTGGTCCTCGATGTCGCCGGCGATCTGAAAGTTGGCCCAGTCCTGTTCGCGCAGGCGCGGTTCCTCGATCACCCGCTCCACGAGCGGGCCGAGATTCAGCGCCTCGAGGGTCTGGTAGGCGCGCAGGTAAGGGGAGACGTAGACGCACACGGGGCGGCCGTCCAGCTGGCGCCGGACCTCCTCCCCGGCCGCGGTGGCCTGCTCCAGGCCCAGCGCGGTCAACGGGATCCGGTAGTCCGGAACACGGTTGTAGATCGAGGTGTCGGCATTGGCGGCAGACTGGCCGTGCCGGATCATGATGATTTTCCGGGGCGCACTCATACTCCCCTAGCATAGGGCTCCCAAAAAGCCGGGGGTGCCGGCGCGGCCGGCACCCCGCGGGCACCAGCAAACTATCGGCAAGTGCAGGCAAGATAGAACCATGTTGGTTCCCTCCCGCCGTCGGCTGCGGTTCGAAGTGTTGATTGTCCTGGGGTTGTCGCTGGGGCAGTCCGCGATCTACTCCCTGGTGCAGTTGCTGGACAAGATGACCACGGCGCCGCTGGCCCAGGGGACATCCACCCTGAACCGCTCACAGAGCGCACGCGAATACTTCGACCTCACCTACCAGTTGCTGGACATCATCTTCGCCCTGGTCCCGGTGGCCCTCGTGATCTACTTCCTCACCGAGCACTGGCCGGCCGGTGAGCGCGGAACCTCGGCGTTCCGAAGGATCGGCTTCGACTTCGCCCGGCCCGGCAAGGACCTCCTGCAGGGTCTCGGACTCGCCGCGCTCATCGGCATTCCGTCCCTGGGGCTCTACGCCGCCGGCCGGGCGCTGGGGATCACGACGGCGATCATCCCCAGTGCCCTGGACGCGTACTGGTGGACCGTGCCGGTGCTGGTCCTGTCCGCGATCCGGCACGCGGTGGTCGAGGAAGTGATTGTGGTGGCGTACCTGCTGGACCGGCTCGGGAAACTGGGCTGGAGCGTGCCGGCGGCCATCGCCGCCAGCGCCCTGCTCCGCGGCAGCTATCACCTGTACCAGGGGTTCGGGCCGTTCATCGGCAACGCGGTGATGGGCGTCGTCTTCGCGCTGTTCTACATCCGGACCAAACGGGTGATGCCGTTGGTGATCGCCCACGCCATCCTGGACACCGTGGCGTTCGTGGGGTTCAGCCTGTTCGGCAAGGCCGTGGGCCTGGGCTGAGTTCCCCGCAAAGCAAGGCGGGGTCCCTTCGGGCCCATCCGGAGCCCCCGGACGGGCGCGAAGTGGCCCCGCGTTGCTTTTAGGAGCAGGCCTTAAATGATCTCGGCCGCCGTCTCCTAGGTGACATCGTTGGCACCTAAGAGATGGCGGCCGAAGCGTGGGGCGGGTGGAGCGTTAGATCGTGACCGCTCCGGAGGCGGTCTCGAAGGTGACTGAGAGGATGCCGGGAGTACCGTGCGGCGCGATCCAGTTCACGGCGACGTCTTCCAGCGGCTTTTCAACCGGTTCGCCCAGCCACTCCGTGACGCGCTCGGCCGAACCGGCAATGGTCAGTGCGGACATCTTGACATCGCTCGCGTAGGCGTTGGACGGGTGCAACTCCGGGTCGCCCTCCCACTTGAGCATGTACGGCACCTGGGGGTCGGCGATGAGCCCCAGGATGCCGATCTGCTTCCAGACCAGTTCGCGGCCATCGGGAAACTTCCGGTTGCCGTTGACGGCGGCGCGGCCGAGCCGCTCCTCGAACGGGGCCAGGTCGTCAACCTCGACGCACCAGCCCATCCAGCCGCCGCCGGCCTCGGAGCGTGCCCGGACGGCCTGGCCGAACGGGGCCTTGTCGGAAGCCGGGTGGTTCAGGACCTCCACGACTTCCAGGTACTTGTGTCCCGCGAGCGGGATAATCATGTTGCGTGTCCCGAAACGGGGGTGCACTCCACCCTTCACGGCTTCAACGCCGAGGGCAGACGCAATACGTTCAGTGGTGGCTGCCAAGCCATCGTGTTCACAGGCGTAAGAGACGTGATCCATGCGCATGCCATCATCTTGGCACTTTGTGATGGACCTCTCAGCTTAGGCTCCCCTAACCGTCGTGGGACGTCCTGGGGCGCGGAACGCGGCGCCCCGGATGCTCCGTCACGGCGGCCGTCTTCATCTTCGTCACAAAGCTATCCAGGGCTCCGCCGCCATTCCTACACTGGAGTCAGGTTATGAGTGCCAGCGCACAGCCCCGGCTTGCTGGCCGGCAACCCTCGTATCGCGGTGGGGTGCCCCGGGTGATGACCTGGCCGTCCGGCGCCCGCCGGAGGGCAAGCGCGGCGCCTTTTCCGGTTCGGGCCGAAAGCCCCGGCCGGTGCTGTGCCCAGTGACTCGAGGAGCACCAATGTCCAACGCCTGGTCCTTTGAAACCCGCCAGATCCACGCCGGCCAGGAGCCGGACAGCGCCACCGGCGCGCGTTCCCTGCCTATCTACCAGACGACGTCGTTCGTGTTCCCCAGCGCCGAAAGCGCCGCGAACCGCTTTGCGCTCGCCGAGCTCGCGCCCATCTACACCCGGATCGGCAACCCGACCCAGGATGCCGTCGAACAGCGCGTCGCCAGCCTGGAAGGCGGTCTCGCGGCGCTGCTGCTCAGCTCCGGCCAGGCCGCCGAGACGTTCGCCATCCTCAATATCGCCGAGGCCGGGGACCATGTGGTGGCCAGCCCCAGCCTCTATGGCGGAACCTACAACCTGCTCGCGCACACGCTGAAGAAGTTCGGCATCTCCGTGACCTTCGTGGCGGACCCGGACAACCTGGACCAGTGGCGGGACGCCGTCCAGCCCAACACCAAGCTGTTCTTCGGCGAAGTGGTCTCCAACCCCCGCCAGGACGTCCTGGACATCGAGGGCGTCTCCCGGGTGGCGCACGAGGCCGGCGTGCCGCTGGTTGTCGACAACACGCTCTCCACCCCCTACCTGATCCGGCCGATCGAGTGGGGCGCGGACATCGTGGTCCATTCCGCCACCAAGTACCTCGGCGGGCACGGCGCCGCGATCGCCGGCGTGATCGTGGACTCCGGCAACTTCGACTTCGGGAAGGACCCGGAGCGGTTCCCCGGCTTCAACACCCCCGACCCCACCTACAACGGCCTGGTCTATGCCCGCGACCTCGGAGCGGGCGGCGCGCTGGGCGCGAATCTCTCCTACATCCTCAAGGCCCGGGTCCAGCTCCTGCGCGACCTCGGCTCCGCGGTGTCCCCGTTCAACGCGTTCCTCATCGCCCAGGGCATCGAAACGCTGAGCCTGCGCGTCGAGCGCCACGTGGCCAACGCCACGAAGGTGGCGCACTGGCTGGAGGGGCGGAACGACGTCGAATCGGTCGCCTACGCCGGGCTGCCGTCCAGCCCCTGGTACGAGCGCGGCCGCAAGTACGGGCCCAAGGGGACCGGCGCCGTCGTGGCGTTCAACATTGCAGGGGGAGCGGAGGCCGGCAAGCGGTTCGTCGATGCCCTCGAACTGCACTCGCACGTCGCGAACATCGGCGATGTCCGGTCGCTGGTGATCCATCCGGCGTCGACCACCCACAGCCAGCTCTCGCCCGAACAGCAGGTGATCGCCGGGGTGAACCCCGGGCTGGTGAGGCTTTCGGTGGGACTGGAGCACATTGACGACATCCTGGCGGACCTCGACGCCGGATTCCGCGCGGCCAAGTCCGCCTAGGCCGAAGCCCACGCCGAATTTCCCCACCTTTACGGGCATGACACCGGGAATCGCCGGCACTTCGGGGCGACCCGCCGGTCACGGCTGTCAAAGGTGGGGAGTCTGCGGTGCTGACGGGTCCGGCTGTCACATGGAAGTCATAATCTTCGTCATTTCCGCACCCCGTTTCGTAGACTCGTACCAGGTCATGAGTGCCAGCGACAGCCCCGGCTTGCTGGCCGGCAACCCTCCTTTTGCGGCGGGGTGCCCCGGGTGAAGACCTGGCCTGCCGGTCAGCTGACGGCGGGCAAGCGCGAAGATAGGTCCTCACATGACGATTGCCGTCACCCGCACGGGTGTTCCCGAAACCAAACCATCCCGGACCCCTGACGGGACCGTCCAGTTCGTCAGGATCGGTGATCTGCAGCTCGAATCCGGGACTCCGTTGCCGGATGTGGTGCTCGCCTACGAGACGTGGGGGACCCTGAACGCGGACGCCTCCAACGCCGTGCTCATTGAACACGCCCTGACCGGCGACACACACGTGACCCGCGGCGAGAGCGGGGAGCCCGGCTGGTGGGAACAGCTCGCCGGACCCGGGGCTCCCGTGGACACGGACAAGTATTTCGTCGTTTCGATCAACATCCTGGGCGGCTGCTACGGATCCACCGGGCCTTCCACCCCGGCCCCCGACGGGCGCCCTTGGGGATCGCGGTTCCCGCTGGTCACCCTGCGGGACACCGCCGCCGCCGAGGCGCGGCTGGCCGATGCCCTGGGCATCGGCAGCTGGTACGCGGTGCTGGGCGGCTCGCTCGGCGGCGCGCGCGCCCTTGAATGGGCCGTCACGTTTCCCGGCCGGGTCCGGCGCTGCGCCGTGATTTCCGTCGGCGCCAGCAGCACCGCCGAACAGATTGCCTTCGCGCAGGCCCAGACGCTGGCCATCCGCCAGGACCCCCACTTCAAGGGCGGGGACTACTACGGCGGCCCGGAACCCGAAGCAGGGCTCGCCCTCGCCCGGCGCATCGCGCACATCACCTACCGCTCAGCGGCCGAACTGGACGGCCGGTTTGGCCGCAACGCCCAGGAGTCCGAGACGCCCCTGGAAGCCGGATCGCTGGCCGGACGCGGGCGCTACCAGGTGGAAAGCTACCTGGACCACCAGGGCAGCAAACTGGCCCGGCGTTTCGACGCGAACAGCTACATCGCGATCACCGAAGCCCTCATGAGCCACGATGTGTGCCGGGGGCGCGGAAGCCTCGGGGAGGCACTGGCTCCGGCCACCGCCGAGTTCCTGGTGGCGGCCGTGGACTCGGACCGCCTGTATTTCCCGGCCCAGTCCCGTCAACTGGCAGAGGCCCTGCCGGGCGGCCCGGAACTGCACATCATTGAAGCGCCGATCGGCCACGACGGCTTCCTGACCGAAATCGGCCAGCTGAGCGGGCAGCTTCGGGGGACCTTCTTCGGCCACTAGGCCGGCCCGCTTGTGCATTTTTGCAGATGCGCTCTGCACTAATGGCCGTTGAGGCTCAGGGCGGGAGCGTCCATACTCATGGGGAATGACGCCATGTGCCCTACATCACGGGCGTCCTCAGTCCAATGGTCCGCAGGGTGTCGAAGGCGACACCGAAGGAGTTCACATGAGCACGGAAAACGCCGCGACAACGCGCGCAGACGAGCCGGACGTCAAAACGTCCGGACTGAAGAAGGTAGTAACGGCCTCCATGGCCGGCACGGTGGTGGAGTGGTATGAATTCTTCCTCTACGCCTCCGCCGCCACGCTGGTCTTCGGCAAGACGTTCTTCCCCAATTCGGGCACGGAACTCGACGGCATTATCGCCGCGTTCCTGACCTACGCCGTCGGATTCGTCGCCCGCCCGATCGGCGGCATCGTCTTCGGCCACTTCGGCGACAAGTTCGGCCGCAAGCAGCTGCTCCAGGTCAGCATCCTCCTGGTGGGCGTTTCCACCTTCCTGATGGGCTGCCTGCCCACCTTCGCGCAGATCGGCTACTGGGCCCCGGCGCTGCTGGTCTTCCTGCGCTTCGCCCAGGGCTTCGCCGTCGGCGGCGAATGGGGCGGCGCCGTCCTCCTCGTCGCCGAGCACAGCCCCAGCAAGTCCCGCGGGTTCTGGGCCAGCTGGCCCCAGTCCGCCGTTCCGCTCGGCAACCTGCTCGCCACCGCCGTGCTGTTCACGCTGTCCTCCGTGCTGTCCTCCGCCGACTTCCTCAGCTGGGGCTGGCGCGTCGCCTTCTGGCTCTCCGCCGTGATCGTGCTGGTCGGCTACTACATCCGCACCAAGGTCCAGGACGCCCCCATCTTCCTGGAGGCCCAAAAAGAAGTCGAGGTTGAAAACAAGGGCTACGGCGTGGCCGAAGTCTTCCGCCGCTACCCGCGCGGCGTCTTCACCGCGATGGGCCTGCGCTTCGCCGAGAACATCCTCTACTACCTCGTGGTCACGTTCTCGATCACGTACCTGAAGGTCGTCGTCCAGACGGACACCTCGCGGATCCTGCTGCTGCTGCTCGTGGCGCACTTCGTCCACTTCGCCGTGATTCCGATGGTCGGCAGGCTCTCGGACAACGTCGGCCGCAAGCCCGTCTACATGGCCGGCGCCATCCTCGGCGGCACGTGGGGCTTCTTCGCCTTCCCGATGATGGATACCAAGAACGACTTCATCATCCTCGCCGCGATCACCATCGGCCTGCTGTTCCACTCCCTGATGTACGCCGGCCAGCCGGCGCTCATGGCCGAAATGTTCCCGACCCGGATGCGCTACTCCGGTGTCTCGCTGGGCTACCAGGTCACCTCGATTGTGGCCGGTTCGCTGGCTCCGATCATCGCCGTCGCGCTCCTGAGCCAGTACAAGTCCTCGGTCCCGGTCGCCATCTACCTCCTCGGCGCCTGTGTGGTCACTTTGGTTGCGGTGTTCTTCCTGAAGGAAACCCGCGGCATTTCGCTCCGCGACGTCGACGCCGCCGACGCCCGTGGCACCGCCGACCTCCTCGCCGCCAGCAAGCGGTAATCCTCACCGGCCTCACCAGACCCGGTGGGGGCAGACTGCCCGGATCCGCGCACCGCGCGGACCCGGGCAGTCTGCGTTAACGCGGCAGGCTAACGCCGCAGGCTAACGCCACAGGCACCGGTCCGGCTGCGCTGGGCGCCTCAGGCGGACAGCACATCCTGCCGCTCCCGGATTTCGCCGCGAATCGCCTCCAGCACGGCACGGACCGGGGCCGAACGCAGCGCCTCGGGCCGGGCCACAGCCCAGATGGGCAGCTGGCGCTGGAAGTCGTCCGGCAGGACGGGCAGAAATTCCGGCCGGCCCGCCACGAGGAAATTGGGGAGCAGGCCTATCCCGGCGCCCCGCCGGACGGCCTCCAGCTGGGCGAAGACGCTTGTGGCCTGGAAGCTGGACCGCGGCACCGGCAGCTGCGTTGAACGGTGGCCCAGCTCGGCGACCTGGAGCGCCGATTCCACGTAGGAGACAAAGCCGTGTTGCCGGACGTCGTCGAGCGTTGCCGGAAGCCCGTGCTCCTGCGCATAGCCGGGACTGGCGTACAGCCTGAGGAAATAGTTGCTCAGGAAGATCGCGCGGGCGGTGGTGGTGTCCATGTTGCCCACCACCACTTCCAGGTCCACACCGGAGCGGTTTTGGCTCACCTTGCGGGTGGCGCTGAGCAGTTCGACGTTGAGCAGCGGATTCGCCCGCTGCAGCCGGACGAGGGCCGGGGCCAGGAATTCGGCGCCGAAGCCGTCCGGGGTGCTGATCCGGACCAGGCCGGAGACCACGTCGCCGGAGCGGGCAATGCTGCTGGAGAGGGCACCGAGAGTGCCCTCGATAGCTTCCGCCGCCGCGACCGCCTGGCTGCCGAGTTCGGTCAGCTCCCAGCCGTGCGGGCTGCGTTCGAGCGTCCGGCCGCCGAGCTGTTTGTCGAGGGCCAGGACGCGGCGGGAAATGGTGGTGTGGGTGGTGCCGAGCGTCTCGGCCACGGCGTTGAACCGGCCCAGGCGTGCCACGGTCAGCAGGATCAGCAGGTCGTCGGGGCTCGGTAGCCGGCGCAAGTCCACTATTGTCCCCCTCTGCAGCGAGTGTGGCGGAGCCAGAGCCATGATTGTGCATCTGTGCACATGGCATCTGTGATTTTTTACCTTGATTGCACTCTAACAGGGTGTGATGGTGGACACCGGGGCGCCGGAGTTTCGGCTTTCACGCCGGAGCGCGTCGAGGCGCCCGGCAGCACATCAAGCAAAGGAGCTTAAGCCATGGCAGTCATCGCCTGGATCGGACTCGGAAACATGGGCGGATCCATGTCCGTCAACCTCTCAAACGCCGGACACGAAGTCCGTGGCTTCGACCTCAACAGCGCAGCCGTTGCCGCCGCCGAGGCCGGGGGAGTCAAGGCCGCCGGCAGCATCGCCGAGGCCGTCGCCGGCGCCGACGTCGTCTTCACCATGCTCCCCAAAGGTGAGCACGCCCGCGCCGTGTACCTCGGCCAGGACGGCGTCCTTGCCCACGCGGACACCCGGACCCTCCTGGTGGATTCCTCCACCATTGACATCGCCTCCGCGCAGGCCCTGCACGACGCCGCCGCCGCCGCCGGCTTCCGCTTCGTCGACGCACCCGTCTCCGGCGGCATGAGCGGCGCGAAGGCCGCCACGCTGACGTTCATGATCGGCGGCGAGGCCGGCGCCGTCGCCGACGCCACCGAATACATCCGCCCCATGGCCGCGAACATCATCCCCACCGGCGGCGCCACCACCGGCCAGGCCGCGAAGATCTGCAACAACCTCATGCTCTTCATCAACCTCGCCTCCACCGCCGAGGGCGCGGTCCTGGCCGAGCGGCTCGGCTTGGACAAGCAGGTCTTCTGGGACATCGCGTCGGTCTCCTCCGGCGACAGCTGGGCGCTGCGCACCTGGTACCCCGTGGCCGGCGTCGTGCCGACCGCCGCGTCCAACAACGACTTCGCCCCGACATTCACCACCGAACTGGCCAACAAGGACATCGGCCTGGCCATCAGCGCCGCGCGGGACACCGGCACCCCGCTGGAACTCGGCGAGCACGTCCAGCAGCTTTTCCAGCGCCTCATCGACTCCGGCCAGTCCGGCCAGGACTGCTCGATGATCGTCAAGCTCGTCGACGGCACCCTCGAGTCCGCCAACTAGCCCCCCACAGCCCTGCCCCCCACGGCCCTGCCCCTCACGAAAGAGACCCACCCATGGAACGCATCCCGCACTTCATCAACGGCGCCCTGATCTCCGACGCCGAGCGCTTCGGCCCCGTGTTCAACCCGGCCACCGGCGAGCAGGAGAAAGAGGTCGCCCTGGCCTCCGCCGCCCGCGTCGAGGAGGCCATCGAGGCCGCCCGCGCCGCCCTGCCCGGCTGGCGCGCCACGAGCCTGGCCAGGCGCACCGCCATCTTCTTCAAGGTCCGTGAACTGCTCATGCAGCGCCGGCCCGAACTCGCGGCCCTGCTCACCAGCGAGCACGGCAAGGTCCTCTCGGATGCGGAAGGTGAAATCACCCGCGGCCTGGAGAACATCGAATTCGCCACCGGGCTCTCCCACATGCTCAAAGGCGAACGCTCCGAGCAGGTCTCCGGCGGCGTCGATGTCCACTCGGTCCGCCAGCCGGTCGGCGTCGTCGCCTGCATCACGCCGTTCAACTTCCCCGCCATGGTGCCGCTGTGGATGATCGGCAGCGCCCTGGCCTGCGGAAACACCGTGCTGCTCAAGC
This sequence comes from Arthrobacter sp. 01T425, assembly GCF_056398725.1. NCBI lineage: Bacteria > Bacillati > Actinomycetota > Actinomycetes > Micrococcales > Micrococcaceae > Arthrobacter > Arthrobacter sp. 01T425. Next base: position 111,155 of record NZ_JBFTPY010000006.1, read on the forward strand.
CGAGCGAGAAGGACCCGTCCTCCGCCATCTTCATCGCCCAGGTCTTCGCTGAGGCCGGGCTGCCGGCAGGGGTGCTCAACGTCGTCCACGGCGACAAGGAAGCCGTGGACGTCCTGCTGGAACACCCGGCGGTCAAGGCCATCAGCTTTGTCGGCTCGACGCCGATCGCGAAGTCCATCTACAAGCGCGCCGCTGATCACGGCAAGCGCGTCCAGGCCCTGGGCGGCGCGAAGAACCACATGGTGGTCCTGCCGGACGCGGACCTCAACATGGCCGCGGACGCCGCCGTCTCGGCCGCCTACGGCTCCGCCGGGGAGCGCTGCATGGCAGTCAGCGTCCTCGTCGCGGTCGGCAGCATCGCCGACGACCTCGTGGAGGCGATCACCACCCGCATGTCAGCCCTCACGATCGGCCCGGGCACGGACCCGGCCTCCCAGATGGGTCCGCTCATCACGGCCGAGCACCGCGACAAAGTGGCCTCCTACGTTGCCGGCGCGGCCAACGAGGGCGCCACCGTGGTGGTGGACGGCCGCGAACACGAATTCGACTCCAACGGCTTCTTCATCGGCGTCAGCCTGATCGACCACGTCAAGCCCGGAATGAAGGTCTACGACGACGAGATCTTCGGGCCCGTACTCTCCGTGGTCCGCGTCGAGACCTACGCCGACGCCGTGAAGCTGGTCAACGACAACGAGTTCGGCAACGGCGTGGCCATCTTCACCCGCGACGGCGGCGCCGCCCGCCAGTTCGAGTTCGACGTCGAGGCCGGCATGGTGGGCGTCAACGTGCCCATCCCGGTGCCGGTGGGCACCTTCTCCTTCGGCGGCTGGAAGAATTCGCTGTTCGGCGACACCCACATGTACGGCCCGGAAAGCATCCGCTTCTACACCCGCGGCAAGGTGGTCACCACCCGCTGGCCGGACCCGTCCACCTCGGTGATCGACCTCGGCTTCCCCCAGGTCGACTGACGCCGCAACCCCCAACAAAGGCAACGCGGGGTCACTTATCGCCCATCCGGCACCGGATCATGGGCCGCAAGTGACCCCGCGTTGTTTGCTGCCTCGGGATTAGAGTGGGCAGACACCGGGAATGCAGGAGGCATTGTGACCACGCTCGTCAACCGTCCCAACACGGCATTGCTCGTCGTCGATATGCAGATCGGCGTCGTCGCCGAGGCATACCGCCGCGACGACGTCGTCGCAACAATCGCCGCGCTCGTGGACAAGGCCCGCGACGGCGGGGTGGACGTCGTCTGGGTGCAGCACAGCGGTGAGGAACTCCCGCGCGGCAGCGACGGGTGGCAGTACGTGCCGGAGCTCGCGCGCCGCAGTTCGGAGCCGCTCGTGGCCAAGGAGTACAGCGACGCCTTCGAGGCCACCGACCTCGAATCCGTGCTGGCCGGGCGCGGCATCGGGCGCTTCTTCCTGGCCGGTGCGCAGACCGACGAGTGCATCCGCTCGACCCTGCACGGCGCGATCACCCGCGGCTACGACGTCACGCTGGTCGCCGACGCCCACACCACCGAGGACCTGACCGAGTACGGCGCCCCGCCGCCGGCTCTGGTGGTCGCGCACACCAATCTGTACTGGCAGTACCACAAGGCGCCGGGGCGGACGGCGGGAACCGTCAACGCGGCCGACGTCGAGTTCGCCGGCCCAGCAGGGTCCTAGCCCTTCATGATTTCCGCGCGCTGGGCCATGTAGTCCTCCATGGACAGCTTGCCGTCGGTGTACTGCTGGTCGAGCTCGGCCAGCTTGCGGGCCCGGTAGCCCTGCCCGGCCGACGGCGGCGGCGGAGACTGCGGCGCCTGCGCCTGTCCCGCGCCCGGCGCCGGGGGAGTTTGCGATGCCTGCGGCCGTTGCGGTTGCGGCGGGTTGTTCAGGTACTCGGGGCTGTCCTCGTAGGGGACGGGGGACTGGTAGCCGACCGGGTTCGGGTACTGCTGGCCGGGGTACGGCTGGTTCGGGAACGGCTGGTCCGGAAACCGGGGACTGGGGTTCTGCGGGTTCGGGTACTCCGCGCTGGGGTACTCCGGGCTGGGGTATTGCGGGTTGGGATACGGCTCGTTGGCCGGACCCGACTGCTTCGGGGCGCCCAGCTGGCCAAAGCCGCCGAAGTAGTCCTGCTGGGTGTAGCCATCACGCGGCTGGTTGCCCTGGCCGGGGTTGTTCTGGCTGCCCGGGAACCGGCCGAATTGTCCCGGAGTGCCCTGGTTCCGGCCGCGGGCAGACCTGCGGTAGAGGCGCATCGCCACGGGAACCAGGAAGGACAACACGATGATCCAGAAGAACATACTGCTCACGGTACTGGGCCTTTCAGCTGCTGGGCCTTCTCATCTGCGGGCTCATCTGTAGGGCCGGAGAAGTGTCCCTCCAGCTTATGCCCCGCAGGCTCAGGCCCGAAGCCTCAGGACCGGACAGCGTCCTCGGCGCCGGGCGGGCCTTCGCCAGAACCAAGCGGAACGCCGGGACCGAACACCGGGCCTGCCAGCGGCCGCTTGGCCGTCATGCCGTCGCCGGAGGAGCGGTGCCGCAGCCGGCGGACCACCCAGGGGACAAAATACTCCCTGGCCCACACCAGGTCCCCGCTGCGCGCCTCGCGCCAACTGCGCTGCGGCAGCGGTTTGGGGGAGAGGGGCTGGAGCGTGTGCTCGACGTTCAGCGAGTCCAGCACCATGGCCGCGATCGTGTGGTGGCCCAGCGGTGAGAAATGCAGCCGGTCGACATTCCACATCTGCGGGTCATTGAGCTGGCGCAGCGACCACATGTCCGCGATCACGGCGTCGTGGCGCGCGGCGATCGTGCGCAGGTTCTCGTTGTAAATGGCCACCTTGCTGCGGATCCGGCCCAGCACTGTGGAGCCGGTATCCGGGCCGTTGAACAGGACGACGGTGGCGCCGGCCAGGCTCAGGATCTGCACCACCGAATCCAGCTTTTCGGCGAGCACGTCCGGATCGCCGCCCGGGCGGATGAGGTCGTTTCCGCCTGCGGAGAGCGTGATGAGGTCCGGTTTGAGGGACAGGCAGTGAGCCATTTGCTGGTCCACGATCTGCCGCAGGAGCCGGCCGCGGACGGCCAGGTTCGCGTAGGCGAAGTCGTTGTGCCCACGGCTGAGTTCCTCGGCCACGCGGTCCGCCCAGCCCCGATGGCCGCCCGGACTGGCCGGTTCCGGGTCGCCGATGCCCTCCGTGAATGAGTCGCCCATCGCCACATACCGGGTCCACGGGTGGGTCACGGTGTCAACGGTGGTCTCGGCTGGGGTGTCCGGTGAATTTTCCATGGGATCGGTTTTGCTCACCCCCTAATCCTGCACTGTTCCCGTTTAGCTGCGCCACCGTAATTTGTTACCGCCGGGTAACTGTAAGAATAGTTCCATGACTCACGCTGACGCCTTCCCCGCCCCTGTCGTCCAATGGTCCCAGCCGGAGCAGGAACGGGCCGGCAAGCCGCTTCTTGTCCTGTTGCACGGCTACGGCGCCAACGAACAGGATCTGCTCAGCCTGGCCGGGATGCTGCCGCAGGAATTCGCGGTGGCCTCGTTGCGCGCCCCGATCGCCATGGGACCGGGCTTCACCTGGTTCCCGCTGACAGGGTCCATTGACTACTCGCTCGACGCCGTCAAGGTCGCCGCAGGCTACGTTCAGGACTGGCTCGACGGCGTCAAAGCCAACCACCCGTCGGTGACGCTGTTGGGGTTCTCGATGGGCATGGCCATGGCCACCACGCTGCTGCGGCAGCGGCCGGCGGACTTTGCCGCCGTCGTCGGGCTGTCAGGTTTTGTCGTCGACGCCGGCGATGACCCCAGCTTCCGCGACGGCGAACTGGACGGCACTGTGCCGCTGTTCTGGGGGCGGGACCAGCAGGACCCCGTGATCACCGAGGACAAGATCGACTACACGGTCGGCTGGGTGCGCAAGCACGTGTTGCTCACCAAGGTCCTCTACACGGGCATGTGGCACGGCATCAACCAGCAGGAGATCGGCCACGTCTCGGAGTTCCTCACGCACGTGGTGCTCAACGCCAAGAAGTAGGCGCGCCGGGGACGTGTGCGCCAGGGAAGCGGGCGCCGGGCGGGCGGCTAAGCGGCCGGGGGCGCGCTGATCCGCACGGTCCGGCCGTTCACGGTGACGGTGTCGCCGTCGTGCAGTTGGCGGCCGCGGCGCTCGTCGATTTCGCCGTTGACCTTCACCAGCCCGTTCTTGATCAGTTCCGCGGCCTCCACGCCGTCCTCGACCAGATTCGCAAGTTTCAGCAGCTGGCCCAGCCGGATCATGCTGTCGCGGATAGTGATGTCTTCGAATTCCGGATTGCTCATACAAGCAATAATGCCTGACCTAAGGTGGCACCTATGACCCATCACCGCCGTCTTCCGCTGATCGTCGGCCTGCCCATGGCCGTCGCGACGGGACTGTTCATCCCGATCCAGGGCCGGATCAACGGCGCCCTCGGGGTGGCGCTGGGGGACGGAATCGGTGCCGCCGTCGTCAGCTTCAGCACCGGACTGCTGGTCATGACGGTCATTTCCCTGGCCTTGCCCCGGGGCCGGGCAGGGCTGGCGCGGATCCTGCCGGCCCTGCGCGAACGGCAGTTTCCGCCGTACTACGTCCTGGCCGGCTGCATCGGTGCCCTCTTCGTCTTCGCCCAGTCCTTCACCGTGGGACTGCTCGGCGTCGCCCTCTTCACGGTGGCCGCCGTGACGGGGCAGACCCTCAGCGGCCTGCTGGTGGACCGGATGGGGATCGGACCGGCGGGGAAGAGGCCCATTACCGGCATCCGGGTGCTCGGCAGTGTGCTCACCGTCGCCGCCGTCGCCTGGGCGGTGTCGCCCAGGTTCAGCGCCGGGGAATCCGCGCTGCAGTTGCTGGTTCCAGTGATGCTTCCGCTCCTGGCCGGGTTCCTGATGAGTTTCCAGCAGGCCATGAACGGCACAGCCACCGTGCACTACGGCACCCCCATCGCCGCGACACTCGTGAACTTCATCGCCGGAGCGGCCCTGCTGTGGGTGGCATGGCTGATCAAACTCGCCGTGGCCGGGGCCGGCAACCCCCTTCCGGCGCAGTGGTGGTACTACCTTGGCGGCCCGCTCGGCTGCATCTTCATCGGCATCGGCGCCCTCCTGGTCCGCAGCCTGGGCGTGCTGGTCACCGGCCTCGGCATGATCGCCGGCCAGCTGCTGGGGTCCCTCGGCCTGGATCTCATATTGCCGGTGCCCGGAACGGTGATCGCCCTCCCGACGGTCCTCGGCACCATCCTGACGCTCGGCGCCATCGTCCTGGCCACCCTGCCCTGGCCCAAGGGCGCGCTGAAGCGGTAGCGGGCCGGTAGGCTTGGAGTTTGCATTGCATTGTTCGTATTGTCCCGGCCGGCAACCAGCCGGCGTCCCGGGGCCAACACCACGGACCGCACCCAGCGGCCCTGTAGAAAATTGGAGTTCCCATGGCAGCAAAATCCGTCCTCGACCAGATCATTTCCCTCGCCAAGCGCCGGGGATTCGTTTTCCAGGCCGGTGAAATCTATGGTGGCTCCCGTTCTGCGTGGGACTACGGCCCGCTCGGCGCCGAGCTCAAGGAAAACATCAAGCGCCAGTGGTGGCAGTCCGTGGTCCGCGGCCGCGACGACGTCGTAGGCCTGGATTCCTCCGTCATCCTGCCCCGTCAGGTGTGGGAGGCCTCCGGCCACGTCGACGTGTTCTCCGACCCGCTGGTGGAGTGCCTGTCCTGCCACAAGCGTTACCGCGCGGACCACCTCGAGGAAGAGTACGAGGAGAAGAAGGGCCGTCCCGCCGAGAACGGCCTCAAGGACATCGCCTGCGCCAACTGCGGCACCCGCGGCCAGTGGACTGAGCCGCATGAATTCTCCGGGCTGCTCAAGACCTACCTTGGCCCCGTCGCCAGCGAAGAAGGCCTGCACTACCTGCGGCCCGAAACGGCCCAGGGCATCTTCGTGAACTTTTCCAACGTCCTGACCACCTCGCGGAAGAAGCCGCCCTTCGGCATCGGCCAGATCGGCAAGTCCTTCCGCAACGAGATCACGCCCGGAAACTTCATCTTCCGCACCCGCGAGTTCGAGCAGATGGAGATGGAATTCTTCGTCGAGCCCGGCACCGACGAGCAGTGGCACGAGTACTGGATGAAGGAACGCATGTCCTGGTACACGGGCCTGGGCATCCGCGAAGAGAACCTGCGCTTCTTCGAGCACCCGCTGGACAAGCTCAGCCACTACTCCAAGGGCACCACGGACATCGAATACCGTTTCGGATTCCAGGGCTCGGAGTGGGGCGAGCTCGAGGGCATCGCCAACCGCACCGACTTTGACCTCTCCACCCACGCCAAGGCCTCCGGCGCGGACCTGAGCTACTTCAACCAGGCCACCAACGAACGCTACACCCCGTATGTGATCGAGCCCGCGGCCGGCCTCACCCGTTCGTTCATGGCCTTCATGATCGATGCCTACACCGAGGACGAGGCCCCCAACGCCAAGGGCGGGGTGGACATCCGCACCGTGCTCAAGCTCGATCCGCGCCTGGCGCCGGTGAAGGCGGCCGTGCTGCCGTTGAGCCGCAACGAGGACCTGTCCCCGAAGGCCAAGGACCTCGCAGCGCAGCTGCGCAAGAGCTGGAATATCGAGTTCGACGACGCCGGCGCCATCGGCCGCCGCTACCGCCGCCAGGACGAGATCGGCACCCCGTTCTGCATCACCGTGGACTTCGACACGCTCGAGGACCAGGCCGTCACCATCCGCGAACGCGACACCATGAGCCAGGAACGCGTCTCCCTGGACAAGGTGGAGGGTTACCTGGCCGCACGGCTGATTGGCGCCTGATCATGGCCATCGCATACCGGGAATGGCGGGAAGGCGACGACCTCGCGCTGCTGGAAATCTGGGGCGGCCCTGAGACCGTCCAGGCCGGACAGTTCCGCGGGACGCTGTCGCCCTCGGGCAATTCCCCGTGGCGCCGCTGCATCGTGGCCGAGGACGTTGTGGACGGTGTCGCCATTCCGGTGGCGGCCGCCGTGGTCCACGAGGCTTCGCTGCACCCTGAACGGCTCTGGGCGTATGTCGAGGTCGCCCGGGACCACCGCCGCGCCGGCCTCGGGTCCACGCTGCTGACCATGCTGCGGCACGAGGCCGCCCAGGCGCCGTCGGGCGTGTCCAGACTGCGCTGCAAAGTGGAGCCGGGCACCCCCGGTGCGGCGTTTGCCGAGGCCGCGGGCCTGGCCCCGATCCAGCGTTCCCGCCTCGTCGTCGTTGACCCGGCTCCGCTCAAGCTGCCGGTGTTCGGCGACGGCTCGGAGTCCGCGGCCACCGACCAGGTCGAAGACCTGGCCACGGGCTCGGTGGAGCTCAGCGACGTCGTGGGACGGTACTACACCGCCGTGCACGGCTGGGACAGCCCGGGGGAGCTGAGCGTCGCCGCGGTGCAGCGCCTGTTCCTGGATGACCTCAGCGGCGCCCACGGAGCGATCGTGCTGCGGGCGCCCAAGGCCAGCGCCTTCGGACACGGCATCGCGGCCAGCCGCAAGGGCCGGCTGGAGGGGTTCGCCGTCAGCTACGCCCAGGGAATTCCGGGAGCCGACGGCGGCGCCGATGCCGGCGCGGCCTCGACCACTGAGCCAACTGAGGTGTTCCTCGGGCACGAGCCCAAGCTTGGCGCGGACGAGGCCAACGCCGCCGTCCGGGACCTGTTGGCCCTGATCGCTTACCAGCACCCGGTGATGCTCGAACTGGACGACGCAATGACCGCCCTGCGCACTGTCGTCGAACCGCTGCTCGAGAGCGGCAAGGCCCATGTCCAGGGCTCGGAAACGCTCGTCGTCTCCGACCCGGCCTAGGCCTTAACCCGACTGACCCGCAGCTGTAGCCGTATAAAGCTTGATAACGGCCACGGCTGCGGGTCAGTTTGCCTTAAAGCAGCTATTTGGGCATCACCGGCGGCACGAAGTCGAAGGTCATGCCCAGCAGCCAGACGAGCAGCAGGACCACCGGCAGGTGGAAGACGAACTGCAGGAAGGTGAAGCCCACCAGGTCCCGGGCGCGCAGCCGCAGCACCGCGAGCAGCGGCAGCATGAAGAACGGGTTGACCAGGTTCGGCAGCGCCTCGGCGATGTTGTAGATCTGCACGGTCCAGCCGAGGTTCATCTGCACATCGGTGGCCGACTGCATCACGTAGGGCGCCTCCACCAGCCATTTTCCGCCTCCGGAGGGGACCAGGATGCCGAGTACAGCCGTGTACAGGGCAATGACGACGGCGAAGCCGCCGCCGCTGCCGATGTCCGAGAAGAACGCCGCGAGGTGGGTGGAGAGGCTCATGCCACCGGTTCCCGTGGCCTTGGTCAGGATGGCCGCCATCGCCGCATACAGCGGGAACTGCACGAGGATGCCCGCGGTGGCCGGGACGGCCTTCGTCACGGCCTGCAGGAAGTTCCGCGGCGTCCCGTGCAGGACCAGGCCCAGGATGAGGAACACCAGCAGGTAGCCGTTGAGGCTGCTGACCACGCTGAGGAACGGCTTGGTGAGGAACTGCGAGACGAGCCAGCCGAGCGTGAGGACGCCCGCCAGGATCGGCAGGACCCGGCTGTATTCGAGCCATTCGCCCGGCCGGGAACGCGGCGCGGACTCGGCCGGCTCGTCGTCCAGGTCCACACCCAGGTCCTCTGCGGTGCGGATCGAGCCGCCCTGGGGTGCGGAGAAGTGCGCAATCACGGTGGTCAGGGCCATCAGGATGGCCAGCGTCAGCAGCGACTGCCAGGTAAAGATCGTGGTGCCGAAGTCCAGGATGCCCGTGATCTTCAGCAGCGCCGGCGGCAGCGAAGCGGCCGTGGCCTGCAGCTGCGCGGCAGAGGAGGACAGCCCCAGGGCCCAGACGGCGCCGAGGCCCATGAACGCCGCCGCGCCCAAGGCACGGTAATCCACCGTCAGGTCCTTGCGGCGGGCAATCGCGCGGGCCAGCAGCCCGCCGAAGATCAGGCTGAGCCCCCAGTTGAGGAAGGACACGGACATGGCGAGCACGGCCACGAAGCTCACCGCGGTCCGCGCCGTTGACGGCACGAGCGCCAGCCTGTTGATCAGTCCCGCCACGGGCGGGGAGGTGGCCACGACGTAGCCGGTGAGGACCACCATGGCCATCTGCAGGGTAAAGGCCGTCAGGTCCCAGAAGCCGTTGCCGAACGAGTCGGCGATTGCCTGGGGCGTGGCGCCGATGGCGAGTGCGGCCACCGCGATGATGACGACGCCGGCGAGGGCGAAGATGTAGGCGTCCGGGAACCACCGCTCCGTCCACGCCGCCATTCGTTGGGCTATCCGTGCGAGACCGCGTTCTTCGGTTCCGCTCTTGGTCACGACTGTGCTTGCCACAGGTGTCCCTCTCCATTGAGTGCTTTTTGTACCCCATGGAGTTTAGTCAAGACGATGGCGGAAGTAGGGCTTATCGGCGCTTGGCACCTGCGCGCCGGGGGCCGTCGGCCTCGTCGAGCCGGCGTCTTTCCTCCTCAGTCGGGGCGCCGCCGCCGAGACCGGCCGGCATCCACCAGGCCCCGGGGGCCGGTCGCAGGGGGAAGTCGGCGATGCCGGCGTCGATCCCGTCCTGCAGGGTCTTGGCCAGGCGCGCCGTGGCGGTCCGGGCGTCGTCGGACGGGTCCGGGAGCGAGCCCGGAAGGATCGGCTCGCCGACGTGGATGCGGACCGGGGCGCGCCAGGCGCGCCGCGGCGAGAAGGCATGGTGGCGGGTCATCAGCCGGTGGGCGCCCCAGATGGAGACCGGGATGATCGGCACGCCGGCCTCGGCGGCCATCCGCACCGCACCGGTCTTGCATTCGCGCACCGTGAAGCTTCGGCTCACGCCGGCCTCGGGCAGGACGGCGACGTATTCGCCCTCCCTAAGCCGGGCGACGGCGGCGTCGTAGGCGTGTGCTCCCGATCCGTACCCGACCACCACATGCCCGGCGGCGCTGACCGCGGGGCCGGCAAACCAGTGGTCGGCGGCGCCCTGCGTGATGAGGAAACGCAGCTGGGCCCGGTTGTGCCACCACAGCAGCATCTCGGCAAAGGCAAAGTCGAGGTATCCGAAGTGCGTGATCGCGACCACGGCGCCCTGGCCGGGCACCACCGGGCGGGACGGGAGGCGGGTTGATGCGCCGCGGGTTGAGGGATTGGGCGGCCCGGGCTGGGGCAGGTGCTCCCGCCCCGTGACGAGGACGCGGATCCGGAACAGCCAGCGCAGCGCCAGCCCGGTGCGGACAATGAAACGGTAGAACCGGTCGCTGGGCTCCGGCCGCCACTTCACGGGCCGCCAGCCCAGCCCGTGCCGGGCACCTGCCGGGCCGCGCACGTCAGTGTCCGCCCACCCGCCGCCGGGGCGGCCAGGGCAGGAAGCCGGAGGTGGAGTCGATGTATTCCTTGTACCCGGGACGCGCGGACATTGCCTTTTCCGTCAGCGGCTTCCCGGTCTTGCCGGCGAGCGTCCAGATCATCAGGGCGGGGGAGAGGGCGGTCAGGACACCCGGCCAGGAATCGGCCGCCACCAGGAACAGCCCTGCCCAGACGGCGGCGTCGCCGAAATAGTTGGGGTGGCGGGTGTAGCGCCACAGTCCGGTGTTGAGGACGGTGCCGCGCCTGGCGGGATCGTCCTTAAACTGCGTCAGCTGCCAGTCGCCGACCGTCTCGAACACGAAGCCAAGGATCCAGAGCAGGACGCCGGCGAACGCCAGCCAGCCCAGGCTTCCCGTGGCGAACATGCCGACCTGGATAGTGAGCGAGACGAAGAACATCACCAGCCCCTGGGGCAGGTAGACCCGCCGCAGGGCATAGACGTGGCGTGATCCGGGCGCTCCGGCGAGCATGTCCACGTAGCGCGGGTCCTCGTGGCCGCCGCGTGCGCGTGCCCCGATGTGGACGGCGAGGCGGATGCCCCACACGGCGACCAGGGTTAGCAGCAGCAGCCGCCTGCCGGCGTCGCCGTATCCGGCCGAAAGCACCCAGGAGATGCCGGCCACCACCACGAAGCCCAGACCCCAGACGGTGTCGATGACGGAGTGCCGGTTCTGCCGCACGGCAACCGCGAAAGTCACTCCGAGCAGCACCACGAGTCCCGCGATGACCCAGGGCAGGCTTCCAAGGAAGGCATCGAGCGGGAACGGCGGCATCACAACACCACCGGCATACGCGTTCCGGCCGCCGGCGGGGCTCCGCCGAGGGCGCTGCGCAATGCGTCCCTGGCGCCGGAAACATCGGCCTCCGTTGCCTCGCCGAAAGCGTCCAGGACGAAACCGTTCGCAAGCACGTTCCACAGTGCCAGCCGGCGGATCATGAAATGGCCGGCTTCCTTGAGCGAGACGTAGTCAACGGACGCGGCGACGCCCTCGGCGCGCCGGGCGTAGTCCAGTGAGTTCGCCGGGCTGGTCCAGCGGTCCTCGGTCCCGTGGACGATCAGGACGCGGCGGCCCGCGACAGGCTGGACCGAAGTCTTGTGGTTCACCCACGGCGCGAGCGCGACGACGGCTTCGACCTGCGGGTCGTCGGCCACGCACAGCGCCGTGAGACCGCCCATGGAGTGGCCCAGCAGGTACACCGGCACGCCGGGATGTTCCTGGCTGATCCGGGCGAGCGCCCAGCGGGCATCGTGAACGGGGGACATGTCCTCCCCGTTCCAGCCGCGGTAGCGGTTGCGCAGGGTCCACGCGGCCAGCCCGTGCGGGCCGCCCTGCCTGTGCAGCGCCCGGGCGAAGGGCACCATCCGGGCCGGACTCAGGTGCCGGCCGCGGACTGCGTCAAAACTGTCGGCCCGCCCGCCGTGCAGGATCAACACGACTCCGCGGGTCTCCCCGGCGGCTTCGGCGATGGTCAGCACGGCTTTGGCGGCGGGCCCGGAACGGCCCGCCTCCGGCTCGCGGTCGTCGAGTTTGCGCATTGCCACGTATGTGTCCTTCCGGTCCTTCGTCCGTCAATTACCAACCATAGGTTGCGGCCCGGTCCCGTCAAGGCCGGTGGTCCCTAGTGTGGATTCGGAGCCGGCGCCCCCGGTGATGGGTGCGGCCGGCATGCGTGCATTTGCTGGCGCCCTTGACGGGGAAATGCGGGAAGAGTAGGCATGAGCAGGTAAACCTCCGGGCGCCACGCCGGCTGGGAGCGCAGAGAACCGTCCGGTCGAATCTCACGACGAAATCGACGGTATACAAAATGAACGGAACACAGTTCGATAGCCTGCGCGGGCAAGTCCGCGGGCAGATCATCACGCCCGGCGACGCCGGCTACGACGCGGCACGGGCAGTCTTCAACGGCATGATCGATAAGAGGCCGGCAGCGGTGGCTCAGGTATCCCAGGTGGCCGATGTCATCTCCTGCGTCAACTTCGCCCGGGACAACTCCCTGGACCTGGCTGTCCGCGGTGGAGGACACAGTGCCCCGGGCTTTGGCACGTGGGATGACGCCCTGGTCATCGATTTCTCCAACATGACCGGCGTCCGGGTTAATCCGGCAGCCGCGACGGCGCGCGCGGAGCCGGGTGCGACGTGGGCCGACTTCAACCACGCGACCCATGCCTTCGGGCTGGCAACTCCCGGCGGCATTGTCGGCTCGACCGGAATCGCCGGGTTGACCCTCGGCGGCGGCATTGGATACCTGAGCCGCAAGTATGGCCTCAGCTGCGACAACCTCCTCTCTGCCGACGTCGTCACGGCCGAGGGAAAATTCCTTACCGCCAGCGAAAGCGAGAACGAGGACCTGTTCTGGGCGTTGCGCGGCGGCGGCGGGAACTTCGGCGTCGTGACGTCGTTCGAGTACCGGATGCACCCCGTGGACATGGTCCACGCCGGCATCATCATTTACCCCATCGAGCATGCCGAGACGGTGGCGCGGTTTTACCGGGACTACATGGCTACCGCCCCTGAAGAGTTTGGCGCGTTCCTGGGCTTCCACCAGGGTCCTCCTGTTCCGTTCCTGCCCGAGGAATGGCATGGCAAACCGGTGTGCGTCATCGTCGGCATGTGGACCGGTGATCCGGCGGAAGGTCCGGCACGCTGGCAGCCGTTCCTGGACGCCGCGCCGGCGGCGGGATCCATGGTGGGACCAATGCCGTACCCCGCCTTGAACTCGGCTTTCGACCCGCTGCAGCCCCCTGGCATGCAGGCCTACTGGAAAGCGGATTTTCTGGCGGAACTGAACGACGGTGCCATCGCGGCGCACATCGAACACGGCAGCAAGGTCCCCAGCGTGCAGACCGCGGTACACATCTACCCCATCGATGGTGCGGTCCAGCGGGTGGGCGCGACGGACACGGCGTTCGCCAACCGGAACGTGAAGTTTTCGCCCGTGATCGCGGCGCAGTGGATGGACCCCGCGGAAAACGAGGCAAACATCGCGTGGGTGAGGGACTACGCGGCCGCGCTGCGGCCCTATTCTGCCCCCGGCGGCTACATCAACTTCATGGATGGCGATGACCTGCCCAGGGTTGCGGAGAACTACGGGGAGAACTACAAGCGGCTGAGGGAGGTCAAAGCCAAATACGATCCGCAGAACCTCTTCCACGTCAACCAGAACATCGCGCCGGTGTAAGCGCGGCGTCATCGGTCCTGAGCGGAACCGCCCACGCCGTAAAGTTTTCGGCATGAGGTTGAACTGCTGATGGGCGCCGGACACTCGCACTCCCACAACGAACATCCGGAGCCGACGCCTCAAATGTTGGCTGCGCGGAAGAAGGCCAACTGGATCCTGGCTGCCATCCTGATCCCGCTGACGCTGCTGACCCTGGCGGCCATGGCCTTCATGTGGCCGTCGGGAAGCAAGGAAGGCATCACGCTGGCCAGCCCGTACGCGGCGGCCCCGGGGGTGACGTTTGACACCGGCAAGATCCAGCGGGTCGTCGTCGGCAGCTGTTCGGATATCCAGGCCGGCGGTGACGCCGCCCAGCAGGGCACCTCCGGTTCCGGCGCCGCGCCGCAGCCGCCGAACGAGGGCTCTCAATGCACGTTCGCCTACACTGAGCCGGACAAGGGCGGCAACCCGGTGAAAGTGGTCATCAACCCTGACGTCGCGAAGTCCCACGGCGTGAAGCCCGGGGACGGGATCCGCTACCTGAACCTCTCGAAGGTGCAGGACGCCGAGGGCCAGGGCGCGCCGGCCTATGTCTTCGTCGACTTTGTCCGGACCCTGCCCATCATCTTCCTGGCCGTGCTCTACGCCGTCGTGGTGATCGCCGTGGCGCGCTGGCGCGGACTGCGGGCCCTGATCGGGCTTGTCGGCGCGTACGTTGTGCTTGTCTCGTTCATGCTGCCCGGGCTGGTCGAGGGCAAGCCGCCGCTGCTGCTGGCTCTCGTGGGATCCACGGTGATCATGATCGGGGTGCTCTACTTCGCCCACGGCTTCTCCGCCCGCACGTCGACGGCGCTGCTCGGGACGATGTTCGGCCTCGCTATTACGGCGCTGCTGGCGGCCTGGGCCACCGACGCCGCCAACCTCGCCGGTGTGGGCAGCCACGACGCTGCCACCCTGACCAACATCTCGGACAACATCTCAATCTCCGGCATCATCCTGTGCGGACTGATCATTTCCGGGCTGGGCGTGCTCAACGACGTCACCATCACGCAGTCCTCGGCCGTCTGGGAACTGTGGGAACTCGCCCCCGAAACCAGCGCCCGGCAGCTCTTCACGTCCGCCATGCGTATCGGCCGGGACCACATCGCCTCCACCGTCTACACCATCGCGTTTGCCTACGCCGGCGCGGCCCTGCCGGTGCTGATCCTGGTCATGCTCTACGAGCGGCCGCTCGGGGACGCCCTGACCAGCGCCGAACTCTCCGAGGAAGTCATCCGCACCCTCGTCGGCTCCGTGGGCCTCGTCCTGGCCGTGCCGGTCACCACCCTCATCGCCGTGCTGGTGGTCAAGGCCACCGGCATCAGGGGTGGTGCGGTGGCAGGGCCCGCGTCGGAACGGACTCCGTCGGATGGGGCCGACCCGGATTGGGGCGGGTCCGACCCAGGCGGGACCGACCCGGATTGGGGCGGGACCGACCCTGGCGGGTCCGACCCGGGCGGGTCCGACGGCGCCGGTGCTGCGACGCGCCGCGGGCGGCGGGCCGCACTGCGGGGCTGACGAGGAATCTGCAGGCACCCCGAACGCCGCCAGATCGGGAAGATTTCCACATAGCCGGAGCGGGACCGGGCCGATTTGCCCGTCTTTGAGACAATGGTCGGGTGACTGTTGTAGCAACCCCTCCCGCCCCCAAGCTGGAACTCCCGCCCCTGAAGCTGGGCCCGATCACGGTGGACACCCCCGTGATCCTGGCTCCCATGGCGGGCATCACCAACTCCGCCTTCCGCAGACTGTGCCGTGAATACGGCGGCGGCCTGTACGTGGCGGAGATGGTTACCTCGCGCGCCCTCGTCGAGCGCACGCCGGAGTCGCTGCGCATCATTTCGCACGACGACGACGAAAAAGTCCGTTCCGTCCAGCTGTACGGCGTGGACCCCGTCACCGTCGGCCACGCCGTCCGGATGCTGGTGGAGGAGGACCGGGCGGACCACATCGACCTCAACTTCGGCTGCCCCGTGCCCAAGGTCACCCGGCGCGGCGGCGGATCGGCCTTGCCGTGGAAGATCGACCTCTTCACCTCCATCGTCCAGACCGCGGTGAAGGAAGCCTCCAAGGGCAATGTCCCGTTGACCATCAAGATGCGCAAGGGCATCGACGAGGACCACCTGACCTACCTCGATGCCGGCCGGATTGCCCGCGATTCCGGCGTCGCCGCCGTCGCCCTTCATGGCCGCACGGCCGCCCAGTTCTACTCCGGCCAGGCCGACTGGTCCGCCATCGCCCGGCTGCGCGAGGCCCTGCCGGACATTCCCGTTCTCGGCAACGGAGATATCTGGTCCGCGGAGGACGCGGTCCGGATGGTCCGCGAAACGGGTGTGGACGGCGTCGTCGTCGGCCGTGGCTGCCAGGGCAGGCCCTGGTTGTTCGGCGACCTCATGGCCGCGTTCGAAGGCAGCGACCAGCGGCACCGGCCGGACCTGCGCCAGGTTGCCGAGAGCGTGTACCGGCACGCTGAGCTCATGGTCGAAACGTTCGGGGACGAGGGCAAAGCCCTGCGCGAAATCCGCAAGCACATTGCCTGGTACTTCAAGGGCTACGTGGTCGGCAGCGAACTGCGGACCAAGCTGGCGCTCGTCACCAGCCTGGAGGTGCTGCGCGGCACCCTGGACCAGCTGGACCTCGACTCGCCGTATCCCGGAGGCGACGCCGAGGGTCCGCGCGGCCGCGCTGGTTCGCCCAAAAAACCGGCCCTGCCAAAGGACTGGCTGCTGAACCGGACGCTGGATGACGCCCAGACCCGCGATATTTCCTTCGCCGAACTGGATGTCTCCGGTGGCTGAGACCCGGACCACCGCGCCCGTCCTGGACGGGTATACCTCCCGCGACTGGGCCCGCTGGGTCGAGGAGCCGCCCAAGAGCACCTACCGCTCGGACTTCGAGCGTGACCGTGCAAGGGTCCTGCACTCCTCGGCGCTGCGCCGGCTCGGCGCGAAGACCCAGGTGGTGGCGCCGGATACCGACGACTTCGTCCGGACCCGGCTCACGCACAGCCTCGAAGTTGCCCAGGTGGGCCGCGAACTGGGCCGTGCGCTGGGCTGTGACCCCGACGTCGTGGACACCGCATGCCTCAGCCACGACCTCGGCCACCCGCCTTTCGGCCACAATGGCGAAGCCGCCCTCAACGAGGTGGCGCACGGGATCGGCGGCTTCGAAGGCAACGCCCAGACGCTGCGGCTGCTGACCCGGCTGGAGCCAAAGGTCCTCGCCGCCGACGGCCGGCCGGCCGGCTTGAACCTGACCCGGGCCAGTCTCGATGCCGCCGCCAAATACCCGTGGTCCGCGGTAAACGCCCCGGTCATCCACGGGGAGCGGACCAGCAAGTTCGGTGCCTACGAGGACGACCTCCCCATCTTCGACTGGATCCGCGACGGCGCCCCGGAACGCCGGTCCTGCCTCGAAGCGCAGGTCATGGACCTGGCGGACGATATCTCCTACTCGGTGCACGACGTCGAGGACGCGATCGTGGCAGGGCATTTCCAGCTGCGCTGGATGGACAACCCGGACCACCGCGCCCGCGTCGTCGGCTACGCCAAGCAGTGGTACCTGCCGCACAACGATCCCGCCGCGATCGACGCCGCCCTGGCCCGGCTGGAGGCCACGGATGTCTGGGTGCGCGAGGCCGACGGCAGCCGCAAGGCCATGGCGGCGCTCAAGGACATGACCAGCCAGCTCATCGGCCGCTTCTGCCAGAGCGCGCTGGAGGCCACCCGCACGGTCTACGGCCCGGAAAACCTGACCCGCTACAACGCTGAGCTGATCGTTCCGGATGAGACCGTGATGGAAATCGCGGTCATGAAGGGCCTGGCCACCACCTTCGTGATGACCACCGAACACCGGCAGCCCATCTACGAGCGCCAGCGTGAGGTCCTGCATGCCCTCGTCACCGCGCTCAGCGCCACGGGGGACCGCCACCTGGAACCGATGTTCGCCGCCGACTGGCTCGACGCGGGCGACGACGCCGCGCGGCTGCGTGTCGTCATCGACCAGGTCGCGTCGCTGACGGACGGCTCGGCGCTGGCCATGTACGAGCGTCTCGTGGGCAGCCTGCCGTCGCTGTGGTGAGGGCCGTCGTGGCCGGCCCGTCGGCGTCGTACCCGGGGACTAGGATGGCAATGTGGCCGGCCTGATCAAACGCGAAGACATCGATGAAGTACGCCAGCACACCGACATCAAGGAAGTCGTCGATGGCTACGTGACGCTCAAGGGAGCCGGGCTCGGGTCCTACAAGGGTCTGTGCCCCTTCCACGACGAGCGTTCTCCATCTTTCACCGTTCGACCCCAGGTTGGCCGGTACCACTGCTTTGGCTGCGGCGAGGACGGCGACGTCATCTCCTTCGTCCAAAAGCTGGACCACATCTCCTTCCACGAGGCCGTGGAGAAGCTGGCCCACCGGATCGGCTTCGAGCTCCACTACGAGGACGGCGGCTCCGGGCCCAACCGGGAGGACATCGGCCGGCGCCAGCGGCTGCTGGACGCGCACAAGGTGGCCGACGAGTTCTTCCGTGCCCAGCTGCTCACCCCCGGCGCCGCTGAGGGCCGCAACTTCCTCTACGGGCGTGGGTTCGACCGTGCGGCGGCCGAACAGTTCGGCGTGGGCTACGCGCCGCAGGGCTGGGACTCGCTCCTCAAGCACCTCCGCGGCCGCGGCTACACGGACCCGGAACTCAAGCTGACCGGCATGTTCTCTGAAGGCGGCCGGGGGATCTATGACCGTTTCCGCGGCCGGCTGATCTGGCCCATCCGGGACATCGCCGGCGACACCATCGGCTTCGGTGCCCGCAAGCTCTACGAGGACGATCAGGGCCCGAAGTACCTCAACACCCCCGAAACCGCGCTCTACAAGAAGTCCCAGGTCCTTTACGGAATCGACCTCGCCAAGCGCAACATCGCCAAAGACCGCCAGCTCGTGGTCGTGGAAGGCTACACCGACGTCATGGCCTGCCACCTGGCCGGCATTCCGACGGCGGTAGCCACGTGCGGGACCGCCTTCGGCACCGAGCACATCAAGATCGCCCGCCGGTTGCTCTCCGACGACGGCAGCGGGGGAGAGGTCATCTTTACGTTCGACGGCGACGCCGCCGGGCAGAAGGCGGCCCTGCGCGCCTTCGAAGAGGACCAGCGGTTTGTCGCACAAACCTTCGTGGCGGTCGAACCCAACGGCGCGGACCCCTGCGAACTGCGCCAGTCCAAGGGCGACTCCGCCGTCCGGGATTTGATCGGTAGCCGCCGCCCGCTGTTTGAGTTCGCCATCCGGGCCACCCTGAAGCGGCACAATCTGGACACGGTCGAGGGCCGGATCGCGGCCCTGCGTGAATCCGCGCCCGTGGTGGCGCAGATTCGCGACGCCGGAATCCGTCCGGCCTATGCCCGGGAGCTCGCCGGCTGGCTGGGGATGCCGGTCGAGGAGGTCAGCAGGGCCGTCGGCGCGGCGACCAAGCGCGCCGCACAGGCTGCATCGGCTCCGCCGGGAGGCGGCCAGGCCCAGAGTCACGGGCAGGGCGGCGGGCAGGGGTATGCAGGGTCCGGCCGCGGCTTTGCCGGGACCGCGCCCGGCGTTGCCCCCTTGCCGCCGTCGGCCGTACTCCCGTCCTTCAACCGCCCTGATCCCCGGGACCCCGTGGCCGCGATGGAGCGCCAGGCGCTCGAGGTCGCGCTGCAGGAACCCGGCATGCTCGAGGGCGAGACGTGGCAGCGCTTCTCGGAGGCGCGGTTCTCCACACCCGCCTATCTCGCCATCCACGAGGCCATCCGGGCCACCGGACTCGGGTCTTCGGGGGATCCGGTGCGCTGGGTCGAGCAGCTGCTGCAGGAGGTCCCTGAGCCCCTTCGCCCGCTCGTGTCCGAGCTCTCCGTGGTGCCCTTGCCGGCCAACACCCCCGAAGGCGTCCTGCGCTACTGCAAGGACATCCTCGCCCGCTTGTTCGAGCTCCAGATCACCCGCGTCAAGGCCGAGAAGATGGGCCAGCTGCAGCGTCTGGACGCCTCGGCCGACCCCGAGGAATTCCAGCGGCTGAATCGCGAACTCATGCAACTTGAGATGCAGCGGCGGTCCCTGCGCTCGGACGCCTGAGCCGCCGATTTCGTTTCCCGGGCTGGTGTTTGCTAGGCTTATACCCGCTTCATTCCTCCTTAGCTCAATTGGCAGAGCATTCGACTGTTAATCGAAGGGTTGCTGGTTCAAGTCCAGCAGGAGGAGCGCGCAGTCCCCGTTCCGGGTTCCGGAACGGGGACTTTTTTATACCCGGAGGGGGTATTTCGCGACTGGCAGGCGCTGGCCCCGTGGCCGATTTCCCTACCGGCAAAACCTTTGCTAATGTCGTACCTGCTTCATTCCTCCTTAGCTCAATTGGCAGAGCATTCGACTGTTAATCGAAGGGTTGCTGGTTCAAGTCCAGCAGGAGGAGCGGACAGGTCCCGCGGCCGGTGAAAACCAGCCGCGGGACCTTTTTTATTTCCTCTTTTTTGTTGCCCCGTCAATGGCCAGGGCTTTCCGCCGGGCAACGCAGTGGCGGGCAGTTCAGGTAGAGGTTCAGACGAAGTACATTTCCACCTGGAGGAAGCGCTGGGCCTCGGCGACCGCTGCCTGGAAGGCCTCCAGCTCCGTGGGGGACTTCCGAGGTTCCCGCGGGTGCCATTCATGCGGCGCCGAGTGCACCTGGGTGAATCCGCCGCCCGGGGGCGCATAGAAGATGCCGAACCGTTGCACCGGCCATTCCGGGGAAGATTCCGGTGCCACGAGGAGGGCGGAGTCATATGCGGGGTTGTACCACTGGGCGATTGGGCGGCGGCGGTCTTCGGTGAACAGGCCGGCGGCGAACAGGGCGGCCGACTGCGGACTGGTCTGAGCGCACAAGCGATCCCACCACAGGGGCAGGATTCCGGCGTCGCACCGCTGCCAAGTGGCCGGAAGGGGCTGGTGATCCTGCCTGTCGGGCATGAAATAACTTTATCGCCCGGCGCGGACGTCGAACAGGGCGCGACGGGGCGCAAGGGCTGCAGGCCACGGACAGGGCTGCGTGGGCGGGTGGGCGGGGCCATAGGGCAGAGGCCAGAGTGCAGGCCATGTTGGCGGAGCGACGGGCCAGAGGACAAGAGCTGCAGGGTCGCAGGGATGCGCGGGCGTGCGGGTTTACTGGTGCAGGGGTTCAGAGGGTTCCGGGGTGAAAGGTGCAGCTGGGCAGCGCCACAGGCACAGGCGCAGGCACAGGGGTGCAAGGTGTGGCTGGACAGCGCCACAGGCACAGGGGTGCAGGGGTGCAAGGTGTGGCTGGGCAGCGCGACAGGCACAGGGCCGGGCCACGGTGTCCGCTGAACTGGGCTGTCCGGGGGACATGCTCAGTGCTGGCGGGATGCCCTTGGGGACATGTCCATTGGTGGTCCTGGCGGATGGACATAGTGCCAATATGTCCAGCCCCGGGCGCCAAGAATGGGCATGTCCCGTGGGGGAGGCCGTGAAGAATGGGCATGTCCCGTGGGAGAGGCCGCGATGAATGGGCATGTCCCCCGGGGATGGCCCGGCTACTGGATCGGTGGCACCGTGCTGGGCCGAACAACCAGCCACAGTGCAGCGGCCGCCAGAAGGATGCAGACGGCCTGGACGGCGCCCATCGGGGTTGCGGAGCTGACGCCGAGCCAGCCGACCACCGGCGAGACCAGGCCCGCCATCAAGAAGGTCGCCGCGCCGAGAAGTGAAGCCGCGGTTCCGGCCTGCGCTCCGTGTTTGGCCAGGGCCAGGACCTGCACGGTGGGGAAGGTGAAACCGGCGCCCAGGATGTAGAACCACAGCGGCACCAGGACGCCCCACAGCCCGAACCCCAGCTGGTCGAAGACGACAATCAGGACGGCCATGACGAACATCCAGGCCGTGGAACAAGCCAGGATCCACTGCGGCGGGACGCGCTTGATGAGCCGCGCACTGGTCTGCACGCCTGCCACGATGCCCAGCGAGTTGACACCAAAGAGCAGGCCGTACTGCTGGGGCGTGAACCCGTAGACATTCTGGAACAGGAAAGGCGAGGCGGAGAGGTACGTGAAGAGGCCCGCGAAGTTCATCCCGCCCACCAGCAGCAGGCCTACGAAGATCCGGTCGGAGAACAGCACCTTGTAACGCTGGCCCATGGTCATCCCGGTTTTGCCGCGCTGTTCCGGCGGCAGGGTCTCCCGGATCACGAAGAGGGCCGCGATGATGACGCAGGTCCCGTAGGCGGCCAGGAACAAGAAGATGCCGGGCCAGGGCATCAGCAACAGCAGCTGGGAGCCGATGACCGGGGCGAGGATCGGGGCCAGCCCGTTGACCAGGGCCATCCTCGCGAACATCCGCACCATCTCGTAGCCGCTGAACAGGTCACGGACCATGGCCATGGCCACCACGCCGCCCCCTGCAGCCCCGACACCCATGAGGACACGGAAGAAACCCAGCGTGGCGATGTCCGTGGACTGCGCGGCGCCCAGGGACGCCGCGATGTGGACCGCCGTCGCCACGATCAGGGGCAGGCGCCGGCCGAACTTGTCGCTCAGCGGGCCCACGACCAGCTGTCCCAGCGCGAAACCGATGGTCGTCCCCGTGAGCGTCAGCTGCACCGCGGCCGCGGAGACGCCAAGGCTGTCTTCCAGGGCCGGGAATGCGGGCAAGTAGAGGTCGACCGTGAACGGCCCGAGGGCGGTCAAAGCGCCGAGCGTCAGGATGTAGAGGAATTTACGACGGCGGCTCAGGGAATCACCGGGATTGTGGGGTGTGCTCACAGTGGTCCATCCTAGGGCCCGCCGGGGTGGCCGGCCGGTGGCTGGGCGGGCGCGCCACACCTTGCCCGAAAAGGCCTCCCAAGAGCCTAAATGATAGTTTTGACACCGGGGTCTGTGCGAAGCTGTCCAGACCCGGCAAGCCCGCGCGAGCGGATCGACGGATGGCACCAGTTAGGCGGGACCGATGAGCGGACGTCACAGCGGCGGGACAGGCGGTGGGTTGCGCATTTCCGCGCTGCCGCAAACCCTGAAGATGATCTTCAAGCTGGCGCCCCGGCAACTCAGTGACGAGATTGCCCTGGCCAAGGCCGAAATCAAACGCAAGGGGACCCAGCTCGGCGTCGCCGGTGCCTTCTTCGCCGTCGCCCTTGTCTTCGTTGGACTCCTGGTGATCGGACTCTTCATTGCAGCGATCATGGGACTGGCCACCATCATGCCCGCGTGGCTCGCCGCCTTGTTGGTCTCCGCCGTCTGCCTGATTATCGCCGCGATCGGGGCGCTCATCGGGCAGAACAAGTTCAAGAAGCTCATGCCACTGGTCCCCGAGGAGACGATCCGGGGGCTCAAGTACGATCTCGGCATTGCCAAGGAAGGCTCCGCCTTCGACGCCAGGATCCTGGATCCGAGCACCGAGCAGTACAAAGCGGCGAAGGCCGCCAAGGAAGCCGCCGCCGCCAAGGCGACGGCGGAAAAGGAAGCAAAGGCTGCCGCCAAGCCCGACTTCGGGCCGCCGCCCACAGAGGCTGAACTCCGACGCAGGCTGGACCTGCGGCGCACGCACCTCACCGGCGTCCGCGACGACCTCGGCCGCGAACTCGATGTCAAGACCCAGGCCCAAACCCTTCTGTCGGCCGCCCAGGTCCGGCTCCAGGACGGCAAGGAGCAGCTCAGCGACAAGATCGCAGGCTTCCGCGCCTCAGCCCGATCCTCGGCGGGGTCGGCCACATCCGCTGACGGTCAGGGCCTGGCCGACACGATCAAGCGGCGCTGGAAGCCCCTGGCTGTGCTCGCCGCCTCTGGAGCCGCCCTCGCGGTCCTGGTGCGCAGGCTGATAAAGGGCTAGACAGATCCCTGAACCTAAACGCCAAACCGTTGCCGTCCACGGAAAGGGGGAATCGATGAAGTTCATCGGCGCCGGCGCCCGCCCCGGGCAGCCCCTCGTCCACCGCGACGCGGTCTTCACGGTTCCCAATGTCCTGACCGTGGTGCGCTTCCTTGGTGTTCCGTTATTCATCTGGCTGGTCCTCTCGGAGCACAAGTACGGCTACGGTGCCGTCGTGCTCGCTGTCATGGCCAGTACCGACTGGGTGGACGGCTACATCGCCCGCCGCTTCAATCAGATGTCCAACCTCGGACGGGTCATGGACCCGATCGCGGACAGGCTTTCCCTGATCGCCGTCGCCGTGACCCTCGTGATCGCAGGCGTCGTCGAGTGGTGGTATCTCGCCGCGCTGCTGGTCCCGGACGCGGTCCTGCTGGCTCTGTCAGTGTTCTATTTCCACGGCCACCCGGATCTGCCGGTGAGCCGCATCGGAAAGATCCGGACGGGCCTGCTGCTGGTGGGCACGCCGCTGCTGGTGCTCTCCAAGCTTCCGGTGCCCGCGGCGGACGTCTATGCCACGGTCGCGTGGATCTTCCTGGGATTGGGGCTCGTGGGGCACTGGATCGCGGCCTACAACTACGTCTGGGCCATCATCGGCAAGGGCAGGCAGCTTCGCGCCAACGACGGCGGCTCCCGCTGATGGTCTGGGTTGCGGTTTTGCTTGCGGTCCTCGGCGCCTTCTGCCTGGCGTTTGGGGCACAGCGCCAGGGCAGTGCGGTCAAGGCCGATACCGGCGGTCTTGCGCTGAGCACCCACGGCCTGCTGCGGCTCGTGCGTAACCCGCGCTGGGTATTCGGGTTTCTTCTGCTGTGCGCCGGGATGGGAATGAACGCGATTGCCCTCGTCATGGCGCCCTTGACGGTGGTGCAGCCGATCGGCGCGATCGCCCTGGTCATCACCACCGTGGTCAACACCAAAGACCAAGGCCTGAGCATGAACCGGGCAACCGTCGTGGCCATCTCGCTCTGCGTGACCGGCTCAGCGCTGTTCGTGCTGCTGGCCGTCACCGCCACGCAGGAGAATCACAACGTCAGCAGCGAGGACGAGCTGACGATCGTGCTGCTCCTGGCCATTGCGGTTGCGGCCTTTGGCACGCTCGCGGTCCTGTTCAGGCACCGCATGAGCGCCTTCGTCTACATCCTCGGCGCCGGCGTCCTGTTCGGCTTCGTTGCTGTGCTGACCCGCATCATTGGCAGGCATCTGCTCGATCCAAATGGGCAGTTCCTGCTGAATGTGCCGTGGTACAGCGTCGTTGCGATTATTGCTGCAGGCGCTCTGGGATCGTGGTTTGTCCAAAACGCCTACTCCAGCGGACCGCCTGACCTCGTGATCGCCGGATTGACGGTGATCGACCCCATCGTGGGCATCGCGATTGGCATCGTGATTCTGGGAGAACTGCGTCCGGATGTCCAACCCGTGACGGCTATTGCCATGGGGACGGCCGCATTGCTTGCTATCGTGGGAGTCATAGCCCTCTCCAGGCACCACCCGGAAGTCACCAAGCGCAAGAAGGACGCGCGGAAGGCAGCGGGCAGGTCCTAGGGCGTCAGTCCAGACTTCGGCTGCAGGCCCGGCGCGCCTGTGCCGACTGCCAGCCGGCCGCCATTGATCCAGCTGTCCGCACAGCGACCACCAGGAGCTCCTCACGTGACCACGTCCGACAACCAGCCACCGCTGACCATCCTGATTGCCGCTGACACGTACCCGCCCCACGTCAACGGCGCCGCCCAGTTCGGCTACCGCCTCGCCAAGGGCATGACAGCCCGGGGTCACGATGTCCACGTCCTGGCGTGCCGCCCGGGCAAGGGCCCGAGCTACAGCGAGTTCAGCGACGAGGCTACCGTCCACCGCCTGCGCTCCCACTCGGTGCCCACGCACGAGTACTTCCGAGTCACCTTCCCCTGGGAGATCAAGAAGGAAATAGGGCTGTTGTTCGACCGCATCCAGCCGGACGTGGTGCACATCCAGAGCCACTACATGATCGGCGAGCACGTCCTGTACGAGGCCGTGAAGCGCGGCATCCGGGTGGTGGCGACGAACCACTTCATGCCCGAAAACCTGAACCCCTTCCTGCCGTTCCCGCAGTGGTTCAAAGACATTGTGGGCCGGATCTCCTGGCGGGACATGGGCAAGGTCATGGGCCAAGCCGACGTCGTGACCACACCCACGCCGCTTGCCGCCAAAGCCATGCACCAGCACGCCTTCCTCCGCCAGGTCCTGCCCCTTTCCAACGGCATCGACGCCGCAGCCTACGAGCTGCATCCCGGCGAGACGGTGGAACGCCACGCCAGCCCCACGGTCCTCTTCGCCGGCCGGCTGGCGGAGGAGAAGCACGTGGACGTCCTGATCGATGCCGTCGCCAAGACGCCCAAAGAACTGGACATCCACCTCGAAATCGTCGGCGGCGGAGAAGTCCGCCCTGCCCTGGAGGCGCAGGTCGCCCGGCTCGGACTGAAGGACAGGGTGAGGTTCCTCGGCCTGGCCAGTGACGCCGAACTTCGCACGGCCTACATCACGGCCGATGTGTTCTGCATGCCCGGCACGGCAGAACTTCAGTCCCTCGTGACCCTGGAGGCGATGTCGGCGTCCACGCCAGTCCTGCTGGCCGACGCCATGGCGCTGCCGCACCTGGTCCGCGACGGGGAAAATGGCTATCTCTTTATCCCCAACGACAGCGATGACCTCGCGGCCAAGCTGACGCGCGTGTTCTCGCTGCCCGACCACGAGCGTGATGCGATGGGCAAGACCAGCCGAGAAATGGTGGAAAGCCACGGTATCGCGCGCACGCTGCAGACGTTTGAGGACATCTACCGGGGCGCGAGCTACGACGACCTGGTCCTCTAGGCACACCGCCTGGCAGAACTGCAGCCCCTCCGAACGCCGCAGGTTCCACGGCGTCCAGTCCAAGAGCACCCGGGTCAGCACCGGCAGGCCGCCTGCCGGTGGCGGCATGCACGTGTGATGCGTCTACTATTGCTAGAGTATTTTTGCCCGGAACCAATCCGGCCCCCGCGGGCCAGGTCTGGCTCCGGGCGCAAGGGGCTATAGCTCAGCTGGTTAGAGCGCGGGACTCATAATCCTAAGGTCCTCGGTTCAAGTCCGAGTAGCCCTACTTTTATTTCTGCGGCGGCCCCCTCTTCCGGGGTCCGCAACCACGGGAGCCGTGGCTGACGTCCGACGTCGGCCGCGGCTCCCTTTTTGTCGGGTTTTCGTTGGGCCGGCACTTGCAGGCGTCCCGACACTGAGATAAGTTACTGATCAGTAACATATTGTCGGCGCGAAGCCCGCGCCCTTTTGGTCCCCGCTGATCGAGTGAAGGAACACCATGTCCAAAGCTGCCATCGACATCCACAACCTGCCCTACGCCGATGGCGATTTCTTTGCGTTCGAGCAGCTGCTCAGCGCCAAGGAGCAGGACAGGCTGGCCGAAGTCCGCGAGTTCCTCACCCGCGAAGTCCGGCCGATCGCCGTCGATTGCTGGAATCGCGCGGAGTTCCCCATGGAGTTGATCCCGAAGCTCGCCGAAATCGACCTGGTCAGCCCCGTCCGGAGGCAGGGCTACTCGAACCTCTTCGCAGGCATCCTGCACGCGGAGGCCACCCGCGCCGACACGTCGATCGCGACGTTCATGGGCGTCCACGACGGGCTCTTCACGGGCTCCATCGAAGCCCTTGCCTCCCAGGAGCAGCAGGACGCGTGGCTTCCCGAGATCTACTCGCTCAAGAAGATCGGCGCCTTCGGCCTCACCGAACCCCTGGGCGGCTCCGACGTCGCCGGCGGTACGCGCACCACGGCACGGCGCGACGGCGATAACTGGATCCTCAATGGAGCCAAGCGCTGGATCGGCAACGCGACTTTCTCCGACTGGGTGGTCATCTACGCCCGCGATGTCGAAGACAACCAGGTCAAAGGGTTCCTCGTGGACACCAAGACGGAGGGGTACAGTGCCGTGAAAATCGAGAACAAGATCTCGCTGCGCACGGTGCAGAACGCTGACATCACGTTGGACAACGTTGTGGTGCCGGAGTTCTTCAAGCTCGCCAACGCCAACAGCTTCCGCGACACCAACAAGGTCCTGAAAGTCACCCGCCTGGCCGTGGCCTGGCAAGCGGTGGGCCAGCAGCTCGCGGCCTTCGACGTCGCCCGGCGCTACGCCGTGGAACGCAGCCAGTTCGGCCGTCCGATTGCCTCCTTCCAACTGATCCAGCACCAGCTCGTGCAGATCCTCGGCAATGCGGTCAGCTCCATGGGCATGATGGTGAGGCTTTCCCAGCTGGAGGACGCGGGGGAGGCGAAGGACGAGCAGTCCGCGCTGGCCAAGGCCTTCACCACCGCGCGGATGCGCGAAAGCGTGGCCCTGGGCCGGAGCATCCTCGGCGGGAACGGGATCGTGACGGACTTCGAGATGGCCAAAGTCTTTGCGGACGCCGAAGCCATCTACTCCTATGAGGGCACGCACGAAATCAACACCCTCGTCACCGGCCGGGCTATCACGGGCATTTCAGCGATCGTCTGACGGGCGCCAAACGGGCGCCAAACTGTCGCCGCGGCTGCCCGCGGGCGTCAATGGACGATCCGCGCATCAAAGCCAAACGGTCGCCGCGGCTGCCCGCGGGCGTCAATGGACGATCCGCGCATCAAAGACGGCGCCAAATGCTGCATCACGGACCCGGATTCAGGGGCGGGAGCAGAACCGACGGCCGAAGGTCCATCACGAAAGCCAGCGGGTTGACGTAGTCTTCGCCGCGGCGGACGCCCCAGTGGAGGCAGGGCGGGGCCGGGCCGCAGTGGCCGGTCTGCACCTGCCCCAGGACATCGCCCTCCGCCACGGCGGACCCTGCCCTCAGTGAACTCGCCACCGGCTCGAAACTGCTGCGCAGCCCGTTGCCGTGATCGATCGTGATGACCGGCCGGTCCACCACCGTCCCGACAAAGCTCACCGTCCCGGCGGCGGGCGACTTGAGGGGGGCGCCATCGAAGGCCGCCTCAAGATCGACGCCGCGGTGACCGCTGAGCCACGGCTTGGCCGGGGGATCGAAGGCGCGGAGCACCGCCGGCCGCGGGCTCAGCGGCCAGCTCCAGGCAGGCGCAGGGACCGGCCCCGCCCTCGGGGAGCCCCGGCCGGAGGAAATCGCAGCCCGGGCGGCAATGGCGGAGTAGCCGGCATCTGTGGGGCCGGAGCGGGCGGCGGCGTAGCCGGCGTCTGTAGCGTCGGCGTCGGCGGCGGAGACATGGGCAGCGGCGGAGACATCGGCGTCGACGGTGATGGGGGGAGGTGCCAGGAACGTGGCCAGGAACAATGCCGCCAGGAGCTGTGCTGCCAGGAGCAATGCCCGCAGGCCAAGTGGGAGCTTCATGGCCCCAGCCTGTCAAGGCAGCACCCCGGGCGGAATCTCCCGCCATGGCTATGTGGATAAGGTGCCCGCCGGCCCCCGCCAAAGCCCCCGAACCCCGCACCGCTGCCGTGGCAAAACCGTCCTCCTGGGCGGGGTCGCTGTAGTACACTTGGTGGAGCAGTTTGCTGTGCCCTCACGCTTGTAAGTCGCGATATTCGTGATTGCCGAAGCCGGCACGCCTCATTCAGGGGTGCGGGGGAGCAGCAGCTGACTACGCGTATCCAGCCCTCCTCAAAAGAAGCCTGAAACTTCCGGTGCGGAGGACTGCGCCTCCTGCGGTCCGTTCCACATGGCATGTCCATATGGCGCGGATGGGAAGTGCAGTGGATGCTAGGAGCAACGCCCGCCCCGGGCGAATGCTAAACAACCGTCAACTATTGGCAGGGTAAGAGGGCCATGGGCTCTCTCATGAATGACCTGCCGGAAGGAGCGTCGGCATGCCCGTCGTAACTATGCGCCAGCTGCTTGACAGCGGCGTCCACTTTGGACACCAGACCCGCCGTTGGAACCCGAAGATGAAGCGCTTCATCTTCACGGAGCGCAACGGTATCTACATCATTGACCTGCAGCAGTCGCTGTCCTACATCGACCGTGCCTACGAGTTCGTGAAGGCCACCGTTGCACACGGCGGCACCGTTCTCTTCGTCGGCACCAAGAAGCAGGCGCAGGAATCCATCGCCGAGCAGGCCACCCGCGTTGGCCAGCCGTACGTCAACCAGCGTTGGCTCGGCGGTATGCTGACCAACTTCCAGACGGTCTCCAAGCGCATCCAGCGCATGAAGGAACTCGAAGAGATCGACTTCGACGACGTCGCCGGTTCGGCTTACACCAAGAAGGAACTGCTGCTCCTTCGCCGCGAACTCACCAAGCTGGAAACCAACCTCGGTGGTATCCGCAACCTGACCAAGGCGCCGTCCGCGCTGTGGATCGTCGACACCAAGAAGGAACACCTTGCTGTCGACGAGGCCAAGAAGCTGAACATCCCGGTTGTGGCCATCCTGGACACCAACTGCGATCCCGACGAAGTCGACTTCCCGATCCCGGGTAACGACGACGCCATCCGCTCCGTCAACCTGCTGACCCGCGTTGTCGCCGACGCCGTTGCTGAGGGCCTCATCGCCCGTAACCAGCGCGCCACCGGCACCACGGAAGCTCCGGAAGAGCCGCTGGCCGAGTGGGAGCGCGAGCTCCTCGAAGGCAACAAGGCTGAAGCTGCTGCAGCGCCCGCCGCTGAGGCTGCACCGGCTGCTGACGAAGCACCGGCCGCCGAAGCTGCTCCGGCCGCTGAGGACGCACCGGCTGCTGAAGAAGCACCGGCCGCCGACGAAGCCAAGTAGTCAGACAAGTAAATCTGGATCTCCCCACATGCGCTCAGCTGCATAGGGGGTACCGACAGGATGGCCGCTCACTCGGTGAGCAGCCGTCCTGTCGGTCCGTACACCACATAAATTTCTAGACAGAGGGGTTCACATGGCGAACTACACTGCCGCTGATATCAAGGCTCTGCGCGAGCGCACTGGCGCCGGCATGATGGATGTCAAGAAGGCTCTTGACGAAGCCAACGGTGACGCCGAGAAGGCCATCGAAATCATCCGCATCAAGGGCCTGAAGGGCGCCACCAAGCGCGAAGGCCGCTCCACCGCCGAAGGCCTGGTTGCCGCCAAGGTCGCCAACGGCGTCGGCGTGATGATCGAAGTCAACTGCGAGACCGACTTCGTCGCGAAGGCTGACAAGTTCATCCAGCTGGCCGACAAGGTCCTGGCTGTGGCCGTCGAGTCCGGCGCTGCCGACCTCGAGACCCTGCTCGCCACCGAGGTCGACGGCAAGCCGCTGTCCGAGGTCGTCATCGAAGAGGGCGCCGTTCTGGGCGAGAAGGTTGTTGTCCGCCGCATCTCCCGCATCGAGGGCGCCACGGTCGACGCTTACCTGCACAAGACCTCCAAGGACCTCCCGGCCCAGGTCGGCGTGCTGTTCGCTGTTGACGGCGAAGGCGAAGCGGCTGCCACCGCAGCCCACGACGTCGCCGTTCACGTCGCCGCCATGGCTCCGAACTACCTCACCCGTGGGGACGTTCCGGCCGAGCTCGTCGAGTCCGAGCGCCGCATCGCCGAGGAAACGGCCAAGGCCGAGGGCAAGCCCGAAGCCGCGATGACCAAGATCGTCGAAGGCCGCGTTACCGGCTTCTACAAGGGCGAGGTCCTCGTTGACCAGGCATTCGCCAAGGATGCCAAGAAGTCTGTCGCACAGGTCCTCGAAGAAGCCGGCGTCAAGGCAACTGCCTTCACGCGCTTCCGCGTCGGTTCCTAGTCAGACTGGCCAGACACCAGTCAGGCACTAGCCAGACACGCTAAGGGGGTGGTCACCACGGTGGCCACCCCTTTTGCATGCACCCGTGAGGCACCGTTTCCGGTCACGGCCGGAATGCCTCCTTGGGCGCCCAGCACGATAACCTAACTCAGAGTTCACCAACGGGAAGGCACCATGGAAACCGTCACCACTTCAGCCCAGCCAAAGAAGAACAGGCGCCGCGTCCTCTTGAAGCTCTCCGGCGAGGTCTTCGGCGGTGGGAAACTGGGCGTCGACCCGGATACCGTCCGCGGCGTGGCCAAGCAGATCGCCGCCGCAGTTCCCGATGTGGAGGTCGCAATCGTCGTCGGCGGAGGCAACTTCTTCCGCGGCGCCGAACTGTCCCAGAGCGGCATGGACCGCTCCCGCGCCGACTATATGGGCATGCTCGGAACCGTCATGAACTGCCTCGCGCTCCAGGACTTCCTTGAGCAGGCCGGGGTGGAAACGCGCGTGCAGAGCGCCATCACCATGGGCCAGGTCGCCGAGGCCTACATCCCCCGCCGCGCCATCCGCCACATGGAAAAGGGCCGGGTTGTCATCTTCGGCGCCGGCGCCGGCCTGCCGTACTTCTCCACGGACACCGTGGCCGCCCAGCGCGCCATGGAGGTCCACGCCGACGTCGTCCTGATGGCCAAGAGCGGCGTCGACGGCGTCTACACCGCCGACCCGAAGAAGGACCCGACGGCGGAGAAACTGCACCGCCTCAGCTACGACGACGCCCTCCGCCGCGACATCCGCGTGATGGACCAGACCGCGATGACCATGTGCAAGGACAACAACCTCACAATGGTGGTCTTCGGCATGGAAGGCGAGGGCAACGTCACCCGCGCCATCCGGGGCGAAGACCTGGGCACCGTCGTCACCCCCTAGCAACGGCTAGGATGTTTTCAGGACCTTTCCGCCGCCAGGCGGAAGACAAAAGCGCCCGGCGGAATACGGCAGGCGCACAAAGAAGACGTGCCGCGCCCCGGCCCCCGGGACGCACCAATTTCTGAGGAGAGACCGTGATCGAAGAAACCTTGCTCGAAGCCGGGGACAAGATGGACAAGGCAGTTGAGGTAGCCAAGGAAGACTTCGCCTCGATCCGGACCGGCCGCGCGACGCCTGGCCTGTACAACAAGGTCATCGTCGAGTACTACGGCACGCCGACGCCGCTGCAGCAGCTGGCCTCCTTTGCGGTCCCGGATGCCCGCACCATCCTCGTCACCCCGTACGACAAGACGGCCCTGCGCGACATCGAACGTGCCCTCAGCGACTCCGAGGTCGGCGCCAACCCGTCCAACGACGGCAACGTCATCCGGATCACCATTCCCGAGCTGACGTCCGAACGGCGTAAGGAATACGTCAAGATCGTCAAGTCCAAGGGTGAGGACGCGAAGGTGTCCATCCGCAACATCCGCCGTAAAGCGAAGGAAACGCTGGACAAGCTCGTCAAGGACGGCGACGCCGGCGAAGACGAAGGCGCGCGCGGTGAGAAGGAACTCGACGCCATGACCAAGGCACACGTGGACGGGATCGACGAGCTGCTCAAGCGCAAGGAAGCTGAGCTGCTCGAGGTCTGATGAATCAGGCACAGGAGGCCTCCGGGCCGCGCGCCCGGAGGCGGGGGAAGCAGCGCGAGAACCCAACGCCCAAAGCGGGCCGGAACCTGCCCGCCGCCACGGTGGTGGGCGTAGGCATGCTGGTATGCGTCCTCGGCGGCCTGCTGTTCCTCCCGCTGGGCTTCGTCCTGGTGACCGCCACCTTTGCGATCTTCGGCGTCTGGGAGATCTTCCGTGCGCTGGAGGCCGCAGGCACCCGCCTGCCGATCGTGCCGGTGATGGTCGGCACGGTCGCCATGCCGATCGCCGCCTACTTCGGCGGCCTCGAAAGCCTGCTCTTCGCCATGCTCGTCAGCAGCGTGGCGGTGCTGTTGTGGCGGACCCTGGAGGGCGCCGCCGGTTCGGCGCGGAGCATTTTCGCAGGGGTCTTCACCCTGTCCTGGGTGCCGTTCCTGATCAGCTTTGCGGCGCTGCTGCTGCACACCGCCGACGGCGAGACGCCGGTAGGCCTGTGGCCTGACGGGGTGATTCCGGCGGGTGCGTGGGAAATCGCGACCCTGCTGCTTTTGGTGGTGGCCAACGACACCTTCGGTTACCTCGTGGGCGCCTCCCTGGGCAAGCATCCGATGGCCCCCAAGATCAGCCCCAAGAAGACCTGGGAAGGCTTCGCCGGCTCGATCGCCGGGGCCGTCGTCGTGGGCGTGCTCGCCATGATCTTCGTGCTGGGCGAACCGTGGTGGTTCGGCGTCGTGCTCGCCGTGGGCATGGTGGCAGCCGCCACCGCCGGCGACCTCGCCGAATCCATGGTCAAGCGCGAGCTCGGCATCAAGGACATGAGCAGCATCCTCCCCGGACACGGAGGCGTCATGGACCGGCTGGACTCGATTGTCTTCGCCTCGCCGGTGGCGTTCATCCTGTTCTCGGCCCTCACCGCCGCCTAGAAGCACCGGACCAGCACTTCCGGCGCCTAGAATGGTGCCGAGCAAACCAGCCGAACGGCATCAAAGGAACAAAGTAACAGTGGACATTCAACGGCAGATTCCTGCGTCTTTTGACCGCGTGCAGCGGAACCAGTATGGCTACAACGCCAGGCAGGTCGACGATTTCCTGCAGCGCGCACGGGTGTCATTCGAAGCTCCGTCCTCGGCCTCCCGCGCCATCAAGAGCTCGGACGTCCGCGCCGTGTCCTTCGATCCCGTGAAGGGCGGCTACGCCGCCGCCGGCGTGGACGCCGCGCTGGACCGGCTCGAAGACGCCCTCGCCAGGCGCGAGCGCGATGAGCTCGTTGCCGAACGCGGCGAGGATGCCTGGCTGCGCGAAATCGGCCGGCTCGCGGGCGTCCTGCGCGGGCGCCTGCACCGCCCGGACGGCCAGCGCTTCCGGCGCCCGTCCAAGCCCAAGGCCCGCAGCTACAACACCACCGACGTCGACGACCTCTGCCACGAGCTGATCGGCTACCTCGAGGAGGACCAGCCGCTGAGCGTGGACAACGTCCGGCGCGCCGTGTTCCGTCCCGCCGTGGGCCGGGAGGGCTACGAGGAAAGCCAGGTCGACGCATTCCTGGAGCGCGCCGTCGAGCTCATGGCGGCCATCGACTAGTCACGCCCCGCCCGGAGCCCCGCCAGGGTCACCGTTCCGTCGCGAGCGGCCGTTCCGGGGTGTGCAGCCGGGTCATCAGCCGTGTCATTGTCCGCGGCACCCGGCCCCGCGTGGCCCGCGACACCAGGATCGTGACGGCGAACGCGGCCGGCACCGTCCATGCGGCCGGTTGCGCCAGCCACGACGGCGTCTGCGCAGCACCCAGCACCGAGCCGGCCACCATCGCGCTGCCGCAGAGCACGCCGCCGGTCGCCATGCCCGCGATAGCCCCGGCGTCCGTCAGTCCCCGCCACCAAATGCCCAGCAGCAGGACAGGGCAGATCGTGGACGCGGTAAAGGCAAACACGAGCCCCACGCTGCCGGCCAGTGCCAGCGACTCGGTCATCGACGCGATTCCCAGAGGCACCAGCGCCGAGATCAGCGCTGCCAGCCGGAAGCCCCGCACGCTGCCGCCGAACACGTCCTGGCTGATAACGCCGGCCAGAGAGACCACCAGGCCCGACGTCGTCGACAGGAACGCCCCAAACGCCCCCGCCACCACCAGCGCAGAGAGCAGGTCGCCGGCCGCCCCGCCCACCAGGCGGCCAGGCAGCAGCAGCACCAGGGCATCGGCCGGCCCGCTTTGGGCGAGGTCGGGGGCGTAGGCCCGGCCGATCATGCCGTAGGCCGTGGGGAACAGATAGAAGACCGAGAGCAGGCCCAGGACAATCAGGGTGGTGCGGCGGGCCGACTGTCCGTCCGGATTTGTGTAGAACCGGACCAGCACGTGCGGCAGGCCGAGGGTTCCGAAGAGCAGGGCCACGAGCAGCGAAATGACCTGATAGGGGCCCGAGGGTGCCAGCGCCGTCGGATTCACCGCGGGGGCTGCCTCCGCCGGGGAGCTGTTGCCGCCCAGCACCAGCAGCATGAACACGATGGGCACCGCCACCGCCGTCAGTTTCAGCCAGTACTGGAACGCCTGGACAAACGTGATGGAGCGCATCCCGCCCGCCACCACGGTGATGCAGACGACGGCGACCACCGCCACCGGGCCTACCCACGCCGGCAGCCCGGTGGTGATCCGGATGGCCAGGGCGGCGCCGTGGAGTTGCGGGACGATGTAGAGCCAGCCGACCAGGACCACCACCAGGCTTGTGACGCGGCGGACGGCACGCGAATCGAGGCGTGCCTCGGTGAAGTCAGGGATCGTGTAGGCGCCCGAGCGGCGCAGGGGAGCGGCGACGAACAAGAGCAGCATCAGGTATCCGGCCGTGTACCCCACCGGATACCACAGGGCGTCGGTACCGGAGAGCAGGATGAGCCCGGCGACCCCCAGGAAGCTCGCGGCCGAGAGGTACTCCCCGCCGATTGCTGAGGCGTTCCACCACGGCTTGACCGTCCGGGACGCCACGTAGAAGTCCCCGGTGGTGCGCGAGATCCGTAACCCGTAGAAACCAATCACAGCCGTGGCGAGGGAGACGGCGGCGAACGCCGCGACGCCGACGACGGGGTTCACCGGCCGTTCACCCGGCCGCGTGGGTGGCCGCCCACCGGGCCCCGTACGTGGCCGCCCGCCGGGCCGTTCACGTGGGTCCTCACCTGTTCGGTCATTTGTCGCCGGCGAGGTCCCGGTAGCGGGCCTCGTTCCTGGCCGCGGTCCGCACGTACAGCCAGGCACTGAGGCCGATCACGGGATAGATCCCGGCCCCCAGCAGGACCCAGTCGAAGGGAAGGCCGGCAATCGTGGAGTCCGCCAGGCCGGGGACCAGCCCCAGCATCAGCGGGAAGGCGAGCATGATCAGCAGGAATCCCAGGGCCACCACGAGGCCCAGCCGGAGCTGGGACCGGATGAGCGAACGGACGAACAACTGCCCGGCGTCGGTCTCCTCCTCCGCTTCGCGGGAGGCTGCCGCGGAGCGCCCGCCGTTCAGGGCGGCGCTGTTTGCTGCGGTGCTGTTTGGTGCGGTGCCGTTTGGTGTGGCGCTGTTTGGTGTGACGCTGCGCGGCGCCGTGACCCGGACCCGCGTCATGCCTGCGGCCGGATACGGGTTGCGCCGAGCTTTTCCCGGACAGCAGGCAGGTGCCGGCGGCTGATAGGCAGTTCGGCTCCAGCCACGGTGACGCTGGGCCGCGCTGCGGCGAGCTTCAAGTGGCTGACGTGGCTCAGCGCGATCAGGTAGGAGCGGTGGATGCGGACGAATCCGGCGTCGGCCCACTGCTGTTCGAGGTCCGCCAGCGGAACCCTGATGAGGTAGCTGGCATCGGCGGTGTGCAGCCGGGCGTAATCACCCTGCGCCTGGACGTAGGTCACGTCCTCGCGACGGATCATTTTGGTGGTCCCGCCCAGGTCCACGGTGATCATTTCGGGTGCAGGGGCACCATCCTTGAGCAGTTCGCTGATGCGTCCGATCGACTTTGCCAGCCTTTCGGCCCGCACGGGCTTGAGGAGGTAGTCCACGGCCGCGAGCTCGAAGGCCTCCAGCGCGCAGTCCTCGTCGGCAGTGACGAAAACGACGGCGGGCGGGCGGGCGCTGCGGGAGATGGCCCGCGCAATGTCCAGCCCGGACAGCGCCGGCATGTGGATGTCGAGGAACACGGCGTCGACGTCTTCGGCCTCGAGGGCACGCAGGGCCTCGGCGCCCGAGGAAGCCCGGTGGATGGCGCCGATCCGGTCATCCCGGCCGAGCAGGAAGGCCAGTTCCTCAACGGCGGGGAGCTCGTCGTCGGCGACGAGGACGTTAATCATGGCTCTAGCGTACTGCCGCAGGCATTCTTGCCCGACCGGAATCAGGCATCGTGCCGGGGCTGGGACTTGGGGACGCGCATCGTGATCAGGGTGCCTTCGCCGGGCGCGGTCTCGATCACGAGGCCGTTGTCGTCGCCGTACACCTGGCGCAGGCGGGCGTCGACGTTGCGCAGCCCGACGTGGTCGCCGTCGCTGTGCCCGGCAAGGACAGCGCGCAGCTGGTCGGGGTCCATGCCCACGCCGTCGTCCTCGATCGTCACTTCCGCGAAGGCACCGGAGTCATTCGCAGTGATGGAGATGTGGCCCGGGCCCTCCTTGGCCTCCAGCCCGTGCCGGACCGCGTTTTCCACGAGCGGCTGCAGGCTCAGGAAGGGGATCACGGTGCTGAGCACCTCGGGAGCGATCCGCAGGCTGACCTGGACGCGGTCCCCGAACCGGGCCCGCTCCAGGAGCAGGTAGCGGTCGATGCAGCGCAGTTCCTCGGCCAGGGTGGTGAAGTCGCCGTGGCGGCGGAAGGAGTAGCGGGTGAAATCGGCGAACTCCACCACGAGCTCGCGCGCCCGGACCGGATCCGTGTTGATGAAGGATGCGATCGCGTTGAGCGAGTTGTAGATGAAGTGCGGACTGATCTGGGCGCGGAGGGCGCGGACCTCGGCTTCCATCAGGAGCGTGCGGGAGGCGTCGAGCTCGGCCAGTTCCACCTGCGTGGCCACCCAGTCAGCCACCTCCCCGGTGGCGCGGACCAGTCCCGCCCCGGCGGCCGGCGCGAAGGCGGCCACCACACCCACCACACGCGTGCCGGTTTTGATCGGGGCGATCACGACGGCGCGCTCCACCTCCGGCGCCAGCGTCATGCCGCCGACGCCAGCGGCCAGGAGCTGGAGTTCGCCCGCCGGAATGACGGCGAGGTGGCCGCCGTCGAACACTTTTGACGCGAGCCCCATCAGGGCAGGCTTGAGCTCCTCGGCGGCGCCGTCCCACGCGAGCACGCCGGTTGTGTCGGTGATGGCGAGGGCATCGCAGCCCAGGATGCTGCGCAGTTGCCGGCTGGCCTTGGCCGCACCGGCAGGGTTCAGGCCGGTCCGCAGGTACTGGCCGGCCCGGGACGCGGCGTGGAGCGTCGTGTAAGTGGCGCGCTCGGCATCGGTGCCGAGGTCGCGGAAGGAGCGGAGGACCTGGAGCCCGACGGCGACGACCACCGTGATCGCCATGGCGATCACCGCGACGGCGGCGGCGGTGAACAGGGGAGAGTCCGGCATGATGCCCAGCCTACCGCCGGTGCCGGGGCTGACGGCTCTGGCACGTGCCCGGACACCGATGGCCGCGAAACAGGTGTATCGGGCGCCGTTTGGCGCAGCGCCGGGACCGCTGAGCGACGCAGGCTGCCCCGGCTGTGGTAGGTAGCCCACGTCACGGTGCACAGTGATTGCAGTCACATCGGCAGGATGGGTTGCAGGGTGCGTCCCGCGCAGACCACGGCAACCGGTGTGGACTCACCAGTCTCAATGAGGAGGAACCGATGGGTCACGACGCCCAAGAAACGGACGCTGCGGCGGCCGTGGACTTCAAGGAAGTCCAGTCGACGGAGCAGTTCCAGGAACTGCGCACCCGTCACCGCAGCTTTGTCTTCCCGCTCTCCATTGCCTTTCTGCTCTGGTACTTCGCCTATGTCCTGCTGGCCGACTACGCGGTCGGATTCATGTCGATCAAGCTTTGGGGCAACATCAACGTCGGCCTGATCCTGGGCCTGCTGCAGTTCGTCTCCACGTTCGCGATCACCGGCTGGTACGTCAGCTACTCGAACCGCAAGCTGGACCCCATTGCCTCCGCGATCCGCCAGGAAATCGAGGGGCACGAATTCGACAAGCACGGCAACCCGGTTGGGGGGACAGCAAAATGACACTCATGGTTCCCGCAGTAAACGTTGCAGATCTCAAAGACACCACCCTGCTGAACATGGGCATCTTCGCCCTCTTCGTCGCGATCACCATGGTCATCGTGATCAGGGCCAGCCGCAACAACAAGACGGCAGCCGACTACTACGCCGCCGGACGTTCCTTCACAGGCCCGCAGAACGGCACCGCCATCGCCGGCGACTACCTCTCCGCAGCGTCCTTCCTCGGCATCACCGGAGCCATCGCCATCAACGGCTACGACGGCTTCATGTACTCCATCGGCTTCCTCGTCGCCTGGCTCGTCGCCTTGCTGCTTGTCGCCGAACTGCTCCGCAACACCGGCAAGTTCACCATGGCCGATGTCCTCTCCTTCCGGCTCAAGCAGCGCCCCGTGCGCATCGCGGCAGCCATCTCCACGCTGGCCGTCTGCTTCTTCTACCTGCTGGCCCAGATGGCTGGTGCCGGCAGCCTCATCTCGCTGCTCCTGGGCATCAGCGACTGGGGCGGACAAGCCCTGGTGATCATCGTCGTCGGCGCCCTGATGATCATGTACGTCCTGATCGGCGGCATGAAGGGCACCACCTGGGTGCAGATCATCAAGGCCATGCTCCTGATCGCCGGAGCGGCCGTCATGACCTTCTGGGTCCTCGCGATCTACGGCTTCAACCTCTCCGACCTGCTGGGCGGCGCGGTGGAAACCTCGGGCAACCCGAACCTGCTCAACCCGGGACTGCAGTACGGCAAGACGGAGACCTCCAAGGTCGACTTCCTGTCCCTCGGCCTGGCCCTGGTGCTCGGCACCGCAGCCCTGCCGCACGTGCTGATGCGTTTCTACACGGTTCCGACCGCAAAGGAAGCCCGAAAGTCGGTGGTGTGGTCCATCTGGCTCATCGGCATCTTCTACCTGTTCACCCTGGTCCTGGGCTACGGCGCGGCTGCGCTGGTGGGTGCCGACACCATCAAGGCAGCCCCGGGCGGCGTCAATTCGGCCGCGCCGCTGCTCGCCTTCCACCTCGGCGGTCCGCTGCTCCTGGGCTTCATCTCGGCGGTGGCCTTCGCGACCATCCTGGCCGTCGTCGCCGGCCTGACGATCACCGCGGCGGCATCCTTCGCCCACGACATCTACGCCAGCGTCATCGCCAAGGGGAAGGCCGACGCCGCCACCGAGGTCAAGGTTGCCCGCCGCACCGTGGTGGTGATCGGGCTGCTGGCCATCGCCGGCGGCATCTTCGCCAACGGACAAAATGTCGCGTTCCTCGTCGCGCTCGCCTTCGCCGTGGCTGCCTCCGCCAACCTTCCGACCATCCTCTACTCGCTGTTCTGGCGCCGGTTCACCACCCAGGGAGCCCTGTGGAGCATGTACGGCGGATTGTCCGCGGCCATCATCCTGATTGCGCTCTCCCCGGTGGTCTCCGGGGCCAAGACGTCGATGATCCCCGGCGCCAACTTCGCCATCTTCCCGCTGAGCAACCCGGGCATCGTCTCCATCCCGCTCGCGTTCTTCCTGGGCTGGCTGGGCACCGTCCTGGACAAGCGGAAGGAAGACGCCACAAAGCAGGCCGAAATGGAGGTCCGTTCCCTGACCGGGGTGGGCGCCGAAAAGGCTACCAACCACTAGGAAGGCTGCACCAGCAGAGAAGCTCCCGTGCAGCAGCACGGGAGCTTCTCTGTGGATGGGCGCTTCGACAGGGTTTTTCGAGGTCAGCGCTGAGGCCTCAGCCGAATGTTCACCATCTTCAGCTCGTCGTGGCCCTCGAAACGGTAGGCCAGCTCCACACTTTTCGTGTCGCAGTCGATCGTTCCGGCCACGTCGGCGGCGTTGGAGCCGTTGTTGGAGCTGACGTTGAGGCTTGAAAAGTTCGGTTTACAGCTGCCGTCAAGCTCCAGGCTCTGCACCCCCGCGGCGAACTCCTCCGGCGAAATCTTCCGCATGAGGGCCGGATCCAGGTACTTCTCGTAGGCGGTGCTGACCTCACCGGCGATGAGCATCTTCGTGAAATCGTCAGCGATGCCCCGTGCCTGGTTGGTGGCTCCGCCCACCACGTTGAGCAGGACGACGGCGCCGGCACTTACCAGCAGGAGCACACCGCCGACGATCCCGAGGACAATCCACAGGGCCTTGCGGCTCTTTTTCGGGGGCGGCAGGGCGGCGCCGCCGTAGTAGGGCGGCGGCTGCCCCGGACCGCCGTAGTACGGAGGTGCGCCGTCGGCGGGTGGCGGGTAGCTGGGTGCCGCGCCGGTCGCGGGTGGCGGGTAGCTGGGTGCCGCGTAGTTGGGCACCGCGGCGTCGGCGGGTGGCCCGGGCGGCGGGGCGTAGTACGGAACGGGCGGCTGGCCGGGCGCCGGGTGGCCGGCTGCAGGCTCATGCCCGGGCTGCGGCGGTACCGGGCGGTGTGGTTCCTCGGGACTGCTCACGGTTCAAGCCTTTCCGGCAGTCCAGACAAGCCACTGCCTGTTGCACTGGGCCGCGTGCGCGGACCCAAGGACTCAGGGGGACCCAACGGACACAGCCTAGCGCCGCGGCCGCCCACGGCACAGATGAAAAGCGGATCAGTTATCGGCGGATCCGCGCTCCAGCAGGGGCTGGATCCGGAACGGGATCAGCTCGCCCATCGCCAGTGCGGTATCGGTCCGGTCCACGCCGTCGCACGCCAGTATCTTGCCGTTGATCCGGAACAGGTCCTCGGCGTCGAGCGCCACCACCCGCAGGAGCAGATCGGCCGAGCCCGTCAGGCCGTAGCCCTCCAGGATTTCCGGAATCCCGGCGAGCTCGACGGCGAGGGGTCCGAGCTTCTGCTGCTGGACGTGGACGGAGATGAAAGCCATCAGCGGGTACCCCAGGGACACCGGGTTGATCCGCCGCTCGAAGGAGAGGAACACGTGCTTCTTCTCCAGCTGGGCCATCCTGGCCTGCACCGTATTGCGCGAGAGTCCGAGCTTCTGGGCGAGGGCAACCACGGTCCGCCGGGGGTCCCGCGCCATGGCCGAAAGCAGGCGGGTGTCAGTGCCATCCAAGGTTTGCATAATGCGCAAGATTAGCACGGTTGGCGAACGTCAAACAGTGCATAATGCTCAACATTTTTGCGGGTGGTTGTACCCGATGAGCATTGTGAGTAGGGTCACAATTATCCGGGGCAACGGCGCCCGGGCGGCTGGCGCGCCGCGGGATCACGAGTCCTGCGAGTTCCGGTCAGACGACGTCAGAAGGTGCGGACAACAGTGTTTACCGACGACGCGGGCAAGGGCGGCATTGCCGCCGGGGGCCCCGGAAACAGTGAAAATTCTATGAGGCGGACGGGCGGCGACCTCGTCCAGCTCATCACCCCGGCGGGCGAGCGCATCAGCCATCCCGAGTTCGATCCCTGGCTCCAGGACGTCAGCGATGAGCAGCTCTGCGCGCTCTATGAGGACATGGTGGTCATCCGCCGGATCGATGCTGAAGCCACAGCCCTCCAGCGGCAGGGCGAACTGGCACTGTGGCCGCCACTGCTCGGCCAGGAAGCATCCCAGATCGGCTCGGCCCGCGCCCTCCGCGAGGACGACTTTGTCTTCCCCAGCTACCGCGACAACGGTGTCGCCTACTGCCGGGGAGTGAAGCCGGAGGACCTCGTCCGTGCCTGGCGTGGCAACGCCTCCGCCGGCTGGGACCCGTTCACCGTCAACGTTGCCACCCAGCAGATCATCATCGGCGCGCAGAGCCTGCACGCCACGGGCTACGCCATGGGCATCCAGAACGACGGCGCCGACTGTGTCGCCGTGGCCTACTTCGGCGACGGCGCCACGAGCGAAGGCGACGTCAACGAAGCCATGGTCTTCGCCGCGAGCTTCCAGGCGCCCGTCGTCTTCATCTGCCAGAACAACCACTGGGCCATTTCCGAACCCGTCCGGCTGCAGTCGCACATCCAGCTCGCGGACCGCGCCTCAGGCTTCGGCATCCCCAGCATGCGGGTCGACGGCAACGATGTCCTCGCCGTCATGGCAGCCACCCGCATTGCCCTGGACCGTGCCCGGCGCGGCGGCGGCCCCACCTTCATCGAGGCCGTGACCTACCGGATGGGCCCGCACACGACGGCGGACGACCCCACCCGCTACCGGGATGCCAACGAACTCGAAGACTGGGCCGCCAAGGACCCGATCAGCCGGATGAAGTCGCTGCTCGAGCGCAAGGGACTGCTGACCGCGGACCTCGAGGCCGCCGTCGCCGCGCAAGCTGACGCAGTGGCCAAGGAACTCCGGGCCGGCACCATCAACATGCCCGAGCCGCAGCCGCTGGATATCTTCAAGCACGTGTACAGCACGCCCAACTCCTGGCTGGACCGCCAGCAGGAGCACTACTCCCGTTACCTGGCTTCCTTCGGCGATCCCGCAGAAGCCGCTTCTGAAGAAGGTGCACGCTGATGACGCAGATGACCTTTGCCCGAGCCATCAATTCGGGCCTGCGCAAGTCCCTCGAAAACGATCCCAAGGTGGTCCTGATGGGCGAGGACATCGGCGCCCTTGGCGGTGTCTTCCGTGTCACCGACGGGCTGCAGAAAGACTTCGGCAAGCACCGCGTCGTGGACACCCCGCTCGCCGAATCGGGCATCATGGGCACCGCCGTCGGCCTGGCATACCGCGGGTACCGTCCGGTGGTGGAGATCCAGTTCGACGGCTTCATCTACCCGGCGTTCGACCAGATCGTCAGCCAGGTCGCCAAGATGCACTACCGCACCCAGGGCGCGGTCAAGATGCCCATCACCATCCGCGTCCCGTTCGGCGGCGGCATCGGCTCGCCGGAGCACCACTCGGAATCGCCCGAGGCCTACTTCACCCACACCTCGGGGCTGCGCGTGATCAGCGTGTCCAACCCCCAGGACGCCTACACCATGATCCAGCAAGCCATCGCCTCCGACGATCCCGTCC
Organism: Arthrobacter sp. 01T425; assembly: GCF_056398725.1. Taxonomy (NCBI): domain Bacteria; kingdom Bacillati; phylum Actinomycetota; class Actinomycetes; order Micrococcales; family Micrococcaceae; genus Arthrobacter; species Arthrobacter sp. 01T425. The sequence goes on from NZ_JBFTPY010000006.1 coordinate 154,989, forward strand.
TGTACTTCGAGCCCAAGCGGCGCTACCACGACAAGGGCGAGGTGGACGAGAGCGTCGACCTGAGCTCTGCCCTGTCCATGGAAAAGGCCCGTGTTGTCACCGAGGGCACGGACGTCACCCTCGTGGCCTATGGCCCGCTGGTCAAGACCGCCCGCGACGCCGCCATGGCGGCCGCCGACGAAGGCATCTCGGTTGAGGTCATCGACCTGCGCTCGCTGGCACCGCTGGACTTCGCCACACTTGAGGCCTCGGTCCGCAAGACCGGCCGTCTGGTCATCACGCACGAGGCCAGCCAGTCCGGCGGCCTCGGCGCCGAAGTCGCCGCGAGCATCACCGAGCGCTGCTTCTACCACCTCGAGGCCGCTCCCGTCCGCGTGACCGGCTTCGATGTTCCCTACCCTTACTCCAAGCTGGAAATGCACCACCTGCCGGGCCTTGACAGGATTCTCGACGGCGTCGACCGTGCCCTCGGCCGCCCCAACTCCCTCAGCGGGCTGGAAGGATGAGCGCCACCATGATCAAGGAATTCAGGCTCCCGGACCTCGGCGAGGGACTGACGGAATCGGAAATCGTCGCCTGGAAGGTCGCGGTAGGGGACACCGTCACCCTCAACCAGATCATCGCCGAGGTAGAGACGGCCAAGGCCGTCGTCGAGCTGCCCTCGCCGTTTGCCGGCGTCGTCGCGGCCCTGCACGAACAGCCCGGCACCGTTGTTGAGGTCGGGAAGCCGATCGTCTCCTTCGAGATCGAGGGCGACGACGGCGCCGCCGGTTCCGGCGGCGGTGCTGGTGCGGACGGGGCCGCAGGCGGCAAGCGTGAGCCGAACCTCGTGGGCTATGGCGCGGTCCTGGAAGCGTCCGGCCGTCCGGCCCGCCGCGCCCGCACCTTCGCGGCCCCGGCGGCCCCTCCGGCCGTCGCGGCAGAGCCGGTGGCACCAGTACGTGCTGCTGAACCGGCCGTCTCTGCGCCGGCCGAATCCAAGCCGGTCGAAACCTCGGCGGCATCCGCGGCGGGGGAGCGCCCGCGGTCCACGCCTCCGGTGCGCAAGCTGGCCAAGGATCTCGGCGTCGACCTTGAGGCCGTGCCCGGTACCGGGGAGCGCGGGCTCATCACCCGCGACGATGTGCTGAACTTCGTCGGCGGCGGGGACCTGCCCGCGGCCGCCCAGGAGCCCGCCGGTGCGACGGCGCAGGCCGCAGGGCTTGTCCGGGCCCCGGGCGAGCGCGAGACCCGCACGCCGATCAAGGGCGTGCGGAAGTTCACGGCCGCCGCCATGGTGGCCAGTGCCTTCACCGCGCCGCACGTCACCGAGTTCCTGACCGTCGACGTCACGCCCACGATGGAGCTGCTGGCACGGCTCAAGGCCAGTCGCGCGTTCGCCGGGTACAAGCTCACCCCGCTGACGCTCGTGTCCAAGGCCGTGCTGATTGCGTTGCGCAACCACCCGACCCTCAACGCCCGCTGGGACGAGGCCAACCAGGAGATCGTCCAGTTCAACTACGTGAACCTGGGCATCGCGGCCGCGACCCCGCGGGGGCTGACGGTTCCGAACATCAAGGACGCGGACCGGATGTCCCTCATGGATCTCTCCTTGGCCCTGACGGAACTGACGGACACGGCCCGGGCCGGGAAGACAAGCCCTGAGGCGCTCTCCGGCGGCACGATCTCCATCACGAACATCGGCGTCTTCGGCATTGACGCCGGCACGCCCATCCTGAATCCGGGCGAGGCAGCCATCCTGGCCCTCGGCGCGGTCCGGAAGATGCCGTGGGAGTACAAGGACGAGGTCGCGCTGCGCCAGGTCATGACGCTCAGCCTGTCTTTCGACCACCGTCTGGTCGACGGCGAGCAGGGCTCGCGGTTCCTCCAGGACCTCGGCGCCATGCTGGCCGATCCGGGCATGGTCCTCGCGATGGTCTAGGTCCCTCTACACAGCTGCCGGCTGCCCCGTCCGAAAGGAAGGGGCAGCCGGCAGCTTCGTGGTGTGCGGGCTCCTTTGGGCGGGGTTGTCGCCGTCCCGGGGCGCATGGAGGACAATTTCGACGGCGGCGGCCCCGTTGACGGCGTCTCCGTGCCTAAGTCGCCATGGGGTGGACACGTGGGCGGTGGACACGTGGACCCGGGAGGGCGCCCGGGGCGGGGGGAGTTGCTTAGCCGAGCGGCTCGGTGGGAGCCGGTGCCAGGAGCGCGGCCAGCGCCATGCTTTCCAGCAGCGGCCTCGCGCGGCGGACCCCGATCCGGCGCCCGTGGCTGCGCACCGAGTGCGGGGTCGAGTTGATCAGCCCGAACGTGGCATGCGCGCGCATCCGCAGTTCGGCGGCCTCCGTGCCCTCGTGCAGTCCGGCCAGCACGTCCACCCAGAGTTCAACATAGTTGCGCTGAAGCGTGCGGACCTCGGCCTGGTCCTCGCCGGCCAGGTTGCTGAAGTCCTGGTCCTGGACCCGGATGACGTCCGGGTTGCTCAGCGCAAAGTCGACGTGGAAGGCCACCAGCCCGCCCAACGCCGCCAGATCGCCGTCGGAATCGGCCACCACCCTGCGGCCGCCGTCGAGCAGGTCCTGGCTGACACTGAGCAGCAGGGCGCCGAGGACGGCCTGCTTGCCGGCGAAGTGACGGTAGACCGCCGGTCCGCTGACGCCGGCCGCGGCCCCGAGATCCTCCAGGGAAACGCGGTTGAAGCCCTCCAGGGCAAAGAGCGCAGCGGCGGCGGACAGGAGGGCCTGCCGTCTGTTCGCCTTGGCCTGGCTGCGCTGGGTTGAGGCTGCCTGGGGCGGGGCTGCCTGCGCTGACGGAAGCTGGGCAGTCTGGCTGGGCTCGGTCACCGGCGCATCCCCTCTTTACAAAATGATCCCTGTGTTGGACATCACAGTTAATAGAGACTAACCTAAATCTCAGTTATGCGGTACTAACCGAAATAGTCGGGCGGCCTGAGTTGCCGCTCCGGCGCGCAAGTCCGCGCCGGTCAGGGAACGGAAACAGTCAATGGAGACAATCGCCAGCCGGGTGGATGCGACGAGCACCGCCTACGCCGCGAACCGGGAGGCCCAACTGGGGCTGGCCGGCGAGCTGAGGGAACGGCTCGCCACCGCCGCGCTGGGCGGGCCCGCGAAGTCCCGGGAACGCCACGTGGCGCGCGGCAAGCTCCTGCCGCGCGAGCGCATTGACCAGCTGCTCGACGATGGCAGCCCCTTCCTGGAGATCGCCCCGCTGGCCGCGGACGGCATGTACGACGGCGACTCGCCCGGTGCCGGCGTCATTGCCGGCATCGGGCTGGTGCACGGCCGCCAGGTGCTGGTCATTTCCAACGACGCCACGGTCAAAGGCGGCACCTATTATCCGATGACGGTGAAGAAGCACCTCCGCGCGCAGGAAATCGCCCTGGAGAACCGGCTGCCCTGCATCTACCTCGTGGACTCCGGCGGGGCGTTCCTGCCCAAGCAGGACGAGGTCTTCCCGGACAAGGAACACTTCGGCCGGATCTTCTTCAACCAGGCGAGGATGTCCGCGGCGAAGATCCCGCAGATCGCCTCGGTCATGGGCTCCTGCACCGCCGGCGGCGCCTACGTCCCCGCGATGAGCGACGAGACCGTGATTGTCCGCAACCAGGGCACCATCTTCCTGGGCGGCCCGCCGCTGGTGAAGGCCGCGATCGGCGAGATCGTCACGGCGGAGGAACTCGGCGGAGGCGACGTGCACTCGAAGATCTCCGGGGTCACGGACCACCTGGCCGAGAACGATGAGCATGCCCTCCAGATCGTCCGGGACATCGTCTCCACCCTGCCGAAGCCCTCCGCGCCAGTCTGGGACGTGGACACCGTCGTCGAGCCCGTTGCCGACCCGGATGAGCTCTACGGTGCCGTGCCCACGGACGTCAACGCCCAGTACGACGTGCGTGAGGTCATCGCCCGGCTGGTCGACGGCAGCCGGTTCCACGAGTTCAAGAAGAACTACGGCACCACCCTGGTCACGGGCTTCGCCAAGCTGCACGGCCACCCGGTGGGCATCGTGGCGAACAACGGCGTGCTGTTCAGCGAGTCCTCGCTCAAGGGCGCGCACTTCATCGAACTGTGCGACCAGCGCGGGATCCCGCTGATCTTCCTGCAGAACCTCTCCGGCTTCATGGTCGGCAAGGACTACGAGCAGGGCGGCATCGCCAAGAACGGCGCCAAGATGGTCACCGCCGTCGCCACCGCCAGGGTCCCCAAGTTGACCGTCGTGATCGGCGGGTCCTTCGGCGCCGGCAACTACTCAATGTGCGGACGCGCCTACTCCCCGCGCTTCCTCTGGATGTGGCCGGCGTCGCGGATCTCCGTCATGGGCGGCAACCAGGCCTCCAGCGTGCTCGCCACCGTGAAGCGGGACCAGTACGAGGCCCGCGGCGAGGAATGGTCCGCCGCGGACGAGGAAGCCTTCAAGGCCCCGATCAAGGCCCAGTACGAGGACCAGGGCAGCCCCTACTACTCCACCGCCCGCCTCTGGGACGACGGCGTGATCGACCCCGCGGACACCCGCACCGTCCTGGGACTGGCGCTCGACGTCGTCTCCCGCACCCCGCTGCCGGAGACCTCCTTCGGCCTCTTCCGGATGTGAGCCAGCCATGAATCTTTCTTCGCCGACCATCTCTTCGCCCACCACGCCTTCCGTGGCCACCCCTCCAGCCACCCCCACAACCGGCACCCCGCTGTTCGGCACCGTGCTCGTCGCCAACCGCGGCGAAATCGCCTGCCGCGTCATCCGGACCCTGCGCGCCCTCGGCATCCGTTCGGTCGCCGTCTATTCCGACGCCGACGCCGACGCGCGGCACGTGCGGGAAGCCGACTTGGCGGTCCGGATCGGGCCCGCCGCGGCCACCGAGAGCTACCTCAAGATCGAGGCCATCATCCAGGCCTGCCGCGACACCGGCGCCGAGGCCGTGCACCCCGGCTACGGCTTCCTGAGCGAGAACGTCGACTTTGCCCGCGCCCTCGAAGCCGCCGGCATCACGTTCATCGGCCCCGGCGTCGAATCCCTGAACGTCATGGGCGACAAGATCCGCTCCAAGAACCACGTCACCGGCTACGGCGTCCCCGTGGTCCCGGGCATCGCTGAACCCGGCATGACCGACGCGCGGCTGATCGAGGCCGCGGCCGGCGTCGGCTTCCCGTTGCTGATCAAGCCCTCCGCCGGCGGCGGCGGCAAGGGCATGCACATCGTCGAACGCGCCGAGGACCTGGAAGCCACCCTGGCCACCGCACGCCGGGTCGCCGCGAGTGCTTTCGGCGACGACACCTTGTTCCTGGAACGGCTCGTGCTCACCCCGCGGCACATCGAGGTCCAGATCCTGGCGGACAACCACGGCAACGTCATCCACCTCGGGGAGCGCGAGTGCTCGCTGCAGCGCCGCCACCAGAAGGTCATCGAGGAAGCACCGTCCCCGCTGCTGGAATCCCTGCCCGACGGAGCGGAGATCCGCGCCCGGATCGGCGAAGCCGCCTGCCAGGCCGCGCGCAGCGTCCACTACTCCGGCGCCGGGACCGTGGAATTCCTGGTCTCGGACGCCGCCCCGGACGAGTTCTTCTTCATGGAGATGAACACCCGCCTGCAGGTCGAACACCCCGTCACCGAGATGGTCACCGGCATTGACCTCGTCGAATGGCAGGTGCGCATCGCCGCCGGCGAGGAACTCACGGTGACCCAGGCCGACGTCGTGCTGACCGGCCACTCGGTGGAGGCACGCGTCTACGCTGAGGTGCCAGAGAAGAACTTCCTGCCGTCCATCGGACAGGTCGTGCTGCTGGACGAACTGCCGGACACCGCGAGTGGCAAGGTCCGTGTCGACTCGGCCCTGCTGGAGGGCCTCCAAATCTCGAGCAGCTACGACCCGATGATTTCCAAGGTCATCGCGTGGGGCGAGGACCGGGCTGAGGCTTTGGACACCCTCGATGAGGCGCTCGCCGGGTATACCGCGCTGGGCATCGACACCAACGTCGAATACCTGCGGCTGCTGATCAACGACGCCGACGTCCGCGCCGGACGGCTCGACACCGGCCTGATCGAACGGAAAATGCCGGAGTTCTCCTTCCGGCACCCGGGCGACTTCGAGGTGGCCGCTGCTGCCGTCTTCGCCGCTGCGATGCACGGGCATGAAACGCAGGACGCCGGGACAGGCCCCTGGCATCTCGGTAACGGGTGGCGGCTCGGTGCAGCTGCCCCGCGCCGGATCAGCCTGGGGACCCCCGACGGCGGTATCGCCACGGTGCAGGTATCCGGCTCCTTGGCGCGGGGGACGGCGACCGTGGCAGTCCACGGCGGCCCGCGACGCCCGGCATCATTTCGGTCCACCAAGCGAGGCACCGCGGAGTTGACTCTGGGCGACGAATCCCGCAGCTACGCGCTGGCGCCTGTCCACCGCGGGCCCGTCCCCCCTGGCCCCGGCAACCCGATGCCAACGGAAGTGTTCCTCGGCAACGAGGGCTGGTCCTGCCGGCTCGAGGTGCTCACCCGGGAGACCCGGCTCGCCCGGGTGCTGGCCGCGATCGAACGCGAGGAAGGCGCCGCCGACCCGGCGGTGCGCTCGCCGATGCCCGGCACCGTGGTGTCGGTGTCCGTCGGCAACGGCGACGCCGTGGAGGCCGGCCAGGTCCTGCTCTCGGTGGAAGCCATGAAGATGGAGCACCAGCTCGTGGCGCCCCTGGACGGAACCGTCCACATCAGCGTCGGCTCCGGCGACCTCGTCAAGGCCGATCAGGTGGTGGCAACGATCCACCCCGCTGTTCCGACTGAACCCTCGAAAGCGGAGGACACGATCGAGGAAGCCGTCATCGCGATGGGCGCGGCCGAATGACCGAACCGCACTGATCCCACCGCCTCCACCACGGCACACCAACCCCGGCACACTCAACACCTTTCAACAGACCACCGATGTACCTCAGAAACAGGAGTCACCCCATGGCAGATTTTGAACTCAGCGAGGACTACCAGATCCTTAGCGACACCGTCCGCGAATTCGCCGACGAAGTGGTGGCCCCGGTCTCCGCCAAGCACGACGAAGAGCACAGCTTCCCCTACGAGGTCGTCTCCCAGATGGCGGACATGGGCCTGTTCGGCCTGCCGTTCCCGGAGGAGTTCGGCGGCATGGGCGGGGACTACTTCGCCCTGGCCCTGGCCCTGGAACAGCTCGGCCGGGTGGACCAGTCTGTCGCGATCACCCTCGAGGCCGGCGTCTCGCTCGGTGCGATGCCGATCCACCGCTTCGGGAATGAGGCGCAGAAGCAGGAATGGCTGCCGCTGCTGGCCTCCGGCAAGGCGCTCGCCGGCTTCGGCCTGACCGAGCCGGAAGCCGGCTCGGACGCCGGCGGCACCAAGACCACCGCCAAGCTGGGCGGTGGTGAGTGGGTCATCAACGGCAACAAGGAGTTCATCACCAACTCCGGCACGGACATCACCAGGCTCGTCACCGTCACCGCGGTGACCGGCCAGGAGGAACGCGCGGACGGCAGCATCAAGAAGGAAATCTCCACCATCCTGGTGCCCACCAACACTCCGGGCTTCACCGCGGAAAAGGCCTACAACAAGGTCGGCTGGAACGCCTCGGACACCCACCCGCTGACGTTCAACAACGTCCACGTCCCCGAGGAAAACCTGCTCGGCACCCAGGGCCGCGGCTACGCCAACTTCCTCTCCATCCTGGACGAAGGCCGGATCGCGATCGCGGCCCTGGCCGTCGGCGCGGCCCAGGGCTGCGTGGACCAGTCGGTGAAATACGCCAAGGAACGCAGCGCGTTCGGGCAGAACATCGGCAAATACCAGGCCATCGCATTCAAGATCGCCCGGATGGAAGCCCGCGCCCACACGGCCCGCCTGGCCTACTACGACGCGGCCGCCCGGATGCTTGCCGGCAAGCCGTTCAAGACGCAGGCGGCCATCGCTAAGATGGTCGCAGGCGAGGCAGCCATGGACAACGCGCGGGACGCCACCCAGGTGTTCGGCGGCTATGGCTTCATCAACGAATTCACCGTGGCGCGCCACTACCGCGACTCCAAGATCCTTGAAGTCGGCGAGGGCACCACGGAGGTCCAGCTGATGCTGATCGCCCGCGAACTGGGACTGTAGCCGGCCGGAAGGATCACCGATGATCAACAAAGTTGTTGCCAGCGCCGCCGAGGCTGTCGCGGACATTCACGACGGCGCCTCCCTCGCCGTCGGCGGGTTCGGGCTGTGCGGCATTCCCGTGACGCTGATCGAGGCCCTGCATGAGCGCGGTGCCACGGACCTGGAAACCGTCAGCAACAACTGCGGCGTCGACGACTGGGGCCTCGGGATCCTGCTCAAGGACGGCCGGATCCGGCGCACCATCAGCTCCTACGTGGGGGAGAACAAGGAGTTCGCCCGGCAATACCTTTCCGGCGAGCTGGAGGTGGTCCTCACCCCGCAGGGCACGCTGGCCGAAAAGCTGCGCGCCGGCGGCGCGGGTATCCCGGCGTTCTACACCCCGGCCGGCGTCGGCACCCAGGTGTCCGACGGCGGCCTGCCGCAGAAGTACGACGCCGAGGGCAACGTCGCGATTGCCTCCGCGCCCAAGGAAGTCCGCAGCTTCCACGGCGCCGAGTACGTGCTGGAGGAATCGCTGACCCCGGACTTCGGCCTCGTGCACGCCTGGAAGGGTGACCGCCACGGCAACCTCGTCTTCCACGCCACGGCCATGAACTTCAACCCGCTGTGCGCCATGGCAGGGAAGATCACCATCGCCGAGGTCGAGGAGCTCGTGCAGCCGGGGGAGCTGGACCCGGAGCACGTCCACGTCCCAGGGATCTTCGTCCAGCGCGTGGTTCTTGCCCCGCAGGGCGAGAAACGCATTGAGAAGCGGACGGTTGCGGTGGCCACCGGTGCCTCCGGCGCACCAAAACTGTCGCCAGAGCAGGCAGGAGCCTAGCCGTGGAAACGAACAAAGCCGCAGAGGCCCCGCCCCGTCCCGAGGCCGTGCGCCACGAATACCGGCGCTCCGCCGTCGAACACGACGCCGGTACTGAGGGCAAGGGCTGGACCCGCAACGAACTCGCGGCCCGGGTGGCGCAGGAGCTGCACAACGGCCAGTACGTCAACCTCGGCATCGGCATGCCGACGCTGATACCCAACTACATTCCGGCCGGCGTCGAGGTGGTGCTGCATTCGGAAAACGGCATCCTGGGTGTCGGGCCGTACCCGGCCGAGGATGAAGTCGACCCGGACCTGATCAATGCCGGCAAGGAAACCGTCACGGTCAACAAGGGCGCGGCGTTCTTCGATTCCGCCGCCTCCTTCGGCATGATCCGGGGCGGCCACGTCGACGTGGCCGTGCTCGGCGCGATGGAGGTCGCCGTCAACGGCGACCTCGCCAACTGGATGATCCCGGGCAAGATGGTCAAGGGCATGGGCGGCGCGATGGACCTGGTGTTCGGGGCCAAGAAGGTGATCGTGATGATGGATCACGTGGACCGCAACGGTAAGCCGAAAATCGTGGAAACCTGCACGCTGCCGTTGACCGGCAAGGGCTGCGTGGACCGGATCATCACCGACCTCGCCGTGATCGACGTCGTGACCGAGGGCGGGAAGTCCCGCCTGGTGCTGCGCGAACTGGCGCCGAACGTGTCCGTGGAGGACGTCGTGGCGGCCACCGGAGCCGAACTCTTTGAGGAAGACCAGGAACTGACCGTATGAGTGATGCAGGCACGACTTCACCGGGCGCAGGCGCACACCCGGGTACCGGCACCCCCCGGGTGATCGAGCAGCGCGGCCTCTATTTCGATGAGCTGGAGGAGGGCGTGGTCTACGCCCACCGGCCGGGCCGGACGCTCACGGAGACGGATAACGTCCTGTTCACCACCATGACCATGAACACCCAGGCCCTGCACCTCGACGCGGCCTGGAGCGCCGGGCAGCCCTTCGGCCAGCGGCTGATGAATTCGATGTTCACCCTTGCCACCGTGGTGGGCCAGTCCGTGCCGCAGCTGACCCAGGGCACCATCATCGCCCAGCTCGGCCTGACGGATGTGTCTTTTCCGAACCCGCTGTACCACGGGGACACCCTGTACACGGAGACGGTGGTGACCGGGAAGAGGCTGTCCGCGACCCGCCCGGGGCAGGGCATCGTGACCATGCAGCACACCGGACGGAACCAGCACGGGGACGTGGTTGCGCTCGCCGCCCGCAGCTGCCTGATGTGGACACGCGAGGCCCACGCCGCTGCCGAGCTGGAAGCGGCGCAAAAGGGGAGAATAGAGACATGAGTTTCCTGATGGGCCCTGCCCTGCTGTTCTGCCCCGCCGACCGCCCCGAGCGGTACCAAAAAGCCGCGGAACGCGCCGATACCGTGATCGTGGACCTTGAGGACGCCGTCGCCCCTGCCGACAAGCAGCGGGCCCGCGGCGCCATCCTCGCCCAGCTCGGCGCCACCGGCGACGTCCCGGAACTGGATCCGTCCCGCACGGTCGTCCGGGTCAACCCGGCCGGCACGGACGAGTTCGAGAAGGACCTGCACTGCCTCAAGCACACGCCGTACCGGCACATCATGCTGGCCAAGGCGGAGAGCGCTGCCCAGCTGAGGGAACTCGAGGGCTACAGCGTGATTGCCCTCTGCGAGACGGCCGCCGGCGTCCTCAACGCCGCCGCCATCGCCGCCGAGCCCAACGTGGTGGCCCTGATGTGGGGTGCGGAGGACCTGCTGGCATCGCTCGGCGGAACCTCCAGCCGGGCGGAGGACGGCAGCTACCGGGCCGTCGCGCTGCACGCCCGTTCCAGCGTGCTGCTGGCCGCCGGCGCCTTCGGCAAGGACGCGATCGACGCCGTCTACGTCAACATCCCGGATCTGGCCGGACTGGCACTTGAATCACGTGACGCGGTGGCGTCCGGATTCTCGTCCAAGGCCTGCATCCATCCGGACCAGGTGGCCGTGGTCCGCGAAGCCTATGCACCCTCGGAGGCCGACGTCTCGGCAGCCGCGGAGTTGCTCGATGCCGCCTCCGCGGCAGGCTCGGGCGTCTTCCAGTTCAAGGGCAAGATGGTCGACGGGCCCATCCTCAAGCACGCCGCGTCCACACTGCGCCGCGCGGGCCGCGTCGGGTCCTGACCGCGGGCCGGCTGCCCACCAACGTGTGCCCACCAGCGTGTGCCCACCAGCGTGTGCCCACCAGCGTGTGCCAACCAGCGTGTGCCCGGGTGAAGCTCTGCCGGGCTGGACTTCGCGATTCGCCACAGATGGCCGGATTGGCTGATCGTATTGCGGCCATCTGCGTCAATTGGGTGCCCCGTGGCTCTGAATCCTCGACCATTCTCCGAGGTCCTGTGCCGATGGGTCCCTGGGTGGCTGCCGGCGTCCCGGGGCTGGCGCCGGGCAACTTCGTGGGTGCCGAGGTGGGATCCTGCCGGGCTGGACTTCGCGATTCGCCACAGATGGCCGGATTGGCTGATCCTATTGCGGCCATCTGCGTCAAATGGGTGCCCTGTGGCTCTGAATCCTCGCCCATTCTCCGGGGCCTTGTGCCGAGGGGTCCCTGGGCGGCTGCCGGCGTCCCGGGGCTGGCGCCGGGCAACTTCGTGGGTGCCGAGGTGGGATCCTGCCGGACTGGACTTCGCGATTCGCCACAGATGGCCGGATTGGCTGATCCTATTGCGGCCATCTGCGTCAATTGGGTGCCCTGTGGCTCTGAATCCTCGACCATTCTCCGAGGCCTTGTTCCGATGGGTCCCTGGGTGGCCGGCGTCCCGGGGCTGGCGCCGGGCATGTTCGTGGGTGCCGAGGTGGGACCCTGCCGGGCTGGACTTCGCCGATTCGTCACAGATGGCCGGATTGGCTGATCCTATTGCGGCCATCTGCGTCAAATGGGTGCCCTGTGCCGCGCAACCCCAGGCCCGTGCCCCGCATTTGTGCCACGTGTCCCGTGTGGCCGTCATGAACTGGACATGCTCGGTGTGGCCGTCATGAATTGGACATGCTCATTGCTGCCTCCAAGAACCGGACATGTTCAGCGGCGCCAGAGATAGCGGTTCTCCGGCCGGCCCGCGGCTCCGTAGCGGGGCGTCAGCCGGGCATGGCCGTGAACCACGAGGTACTCGAGGTAGCGGCGGGCGCTGACCCGGGACAGGCCCAGTTGCAGCGCCAGGCCGGCCGCGGAGACGTCCTCCGGACTGGCCTTCAGTGCCTCGATGACCGCGTCCAGGGTGGGGCGCGACAGTCCCTTGGGCAGCCGTACGGCGGCCTGGTCTGGCTGGGCGGGCTGACTCGCCGGGGTTTCCGCCACCGCGGACCGGCGGGAGGGCGCCACCAGGCGGTCGATGCTCGCCTGGTCAAGCGGCCCGGAAGCGCCGGAGGCCAGATCGTCCCGCAGCATGACGTACTCGTCGAGCCGTTCGTTCAATGCCTGCGAGGAGAAGGGCTTGACCAGGTAGTGCAGCACCCCGCCGGCCATCGCGCCGCGGACCGTGTCCAGCTCCCGGGACGCGGTGATCACGAGGACATCCACGGGCCGCCGGCGCGCGCGCAGCCGCTGCAGGACGTCCAGGCCGGACATGTCCGGCAGATGGATGTCCAGCAACACCAGCTCCGGGCCCAGCTCCGCGGCCAGATCGATGCCCTGCTGCCCGGTGTGGGCCATGGCCACGACGTCGAATCCGCCGCGTGCCAGCAGGAACCCGTGATGGATCCCGGCCACTGCTACGTCATCGTCAATGATGAGGGTGCGTATGGCGTTCATTGGTTTTGTAGTTCCGCCTCTTTTGTTCTGAGCACTACCGAGAAGCAGGCTCCGCCCAACGCCGATGAGGATACTGCCGCCCGGCCTCCGCGCCGGAGGGCAACCCGCTGGACCAGGGCCAGCCCAAACCCGCGGCTGTTGATTCCCTCGGACTCCTTGCTGGTCACGCCGGGCTCGAACACTTTAGCGCGTTCAGGAACCGGGACGCCGGGTCCGTCGTCCTCCACCACGATGGTCCGCCCGCCGTCGGCGCTCTCGCCCAGCCGGATGGCAACAGTGCTGTCGTAACCCGCAGCGTCCACAGCGTTGTCGATCAGGTTGCCCAGCACCGTGATGACGTCGCCCGAGTCATCAACCGAGCACAGCGAATCCGGGCTGACGATGATCTCGATGCCGCGCTCGGCGCAGACCGTGGACTTCGCGATCAGCAGCGCCTGGACGCCGTGGTCGGTGATTCCGGCCGCCAGCGGCCGGTTCGCGAAGACGGCGTCGTTGTGGCTGCGGCCCAGGTATTCGATGGCTTTGTCCTGCTTTCCAAGCTCCAGCAGCCCGGAGATGACGTGCAGTTTGTTGGCAAATTCGTGCGCCTGGGCGCGGAGCGCCTGCGTCACGTCCACGGCGCCGTCGCGGTCACGCAGGACGGTGTGGAGCTCCGTGCGGTCGCGCAGGATCAGCACTTTGCCGACTTCGCGGCCGTCGACGGTGGCCGCATTGACCTTGCCCAGCAGAATCCGTTCACCCGAGAGCACCAGTTCCTCCGTGGCGGACCCGGCCGAGAGCAAGCGGAGGACCGCCGGTTCCAGGCTTGCCGCTGCAGGGGTCCCGGTGATGTCCCCTGCCAGGGCGAGCAGGCGGCGTGCCTCATCGTTGACCAGCGCGACCCTGCCGTCGGCGTCGACCGCCACCAGTCCTTCACCCAGGCCGTGGAGCATGGCGTCGCGCGTTTCGAGCAGGGCAGCGATGTCCTCGGGCTCGAGTTTGTAGATCCGCCGCCACACCAGTTTCGAGACATACATCGCGCCCAGCGAACTCAGCAGCGCCGCCCCGAGCAGCCAGCCGAACAGCTGCGGCATGTCCTCATGGAGGTCGGCGGCCAGGGTGCTCTCCAGCACCCCCACGGATGCGGAGCCGATCACGGCGCCGGCCGCATCGAAGATGGGAACCTTCACCCGCCAGGACTCACCGAGCGTGCCCGTCTGGGTACCCACGTAGATCTCCCCGGACAGCGGCACGGACGGATCGGTGGAGACCGGCCGGCCGATTTCCGCCGGATTGGGGTGCGACTGACGGACCCCGTGCCGGTCCGTCACCACCACATAGGTGACGTTGGATGCCTGCCGGATGACTTCCGCGATCGGCTGGATGGTCTGCGCCGGCGACGATGTGCCGAACGCGTTGATGACCGAGGGCAACTGGGCAACACTTTCGGCGACGCCGATCAGCCGGCCCTTGTAGGCGTCACGGAGCTGTTGTTCCTGCATCCGGATGGTCACGGCCCCCACCACCGTGAGGACAGCCAGCACGATGCCCAGCTGCAAAGCGACCAGCTGGAACCGAAGGGGAATCCTGTGAAACATGTCACAAGTTTCCCATTGGGGGCGCAGCCCGCCCGCCAAAAAGACGGCCGGGGCCGTGACCAATATGACCACTACTACCTCTACGGCCAAATGCTGTTGCCGTTCGACGGGCGCTCCTAGGGTCAGTGACGTGATTCCAATGATGTGCATCACATTCGCCCAAGGAGAAACCATGACTGCCCAGAACTTTTTCACGCGGCCCGCTTTCACGCGTCCCACCCACACACGTCGCGCCGCCCTCATTGCCGGCGCCGCCGGAGTCGTCCTGGCCATGTCCGCCTGCGCGGGAAGCGGAACCGGCACCGCTGCCGGCGCGTCCGCGGGCGCCGATCCGATCAAGAAGCTCAGCATCATCGTCCCGGCCAACCCCGGCGGCGGCTGGGACCAGACCGGACGCGCCATTCAGCAGGACCTGCAGACCAACAAGCTCGTCTCCTCCGCCCAGGTCACCAACATTGGCGGCGGCGGCGGGACCAACGGCCTCGCCAAGCTCGCCACCGAGAAGGACGTCAACACCCTCATGGTGATGGGCTACGTCATGGTGGGTGCGGTCGAGACCAATGGCGCCAAGACCCGGCTCGAAGACACCACCCCGATCGCGCGGCTCACCGAAGAGCCGCTGGTTCTCGTGGTGCCGGCGTCGTCGAAATACCAGTCGGTCGCCGACCTCGTCGCGGACATCAAGGCCAACGGCAAGGGCGTGGCCATCACGGGTGGCTCGGCCGGGGGCGCGGACCACATCCTGGCCGGGCAGATCCTGAAATCCCAGGGCGTGGAGGCGGACAAGCTGAACTACATCGGCTACTCCGGCGGCGGCGAGTCCATCGCGGCGCTGCTCGGCAACAAGGTCCAGGCCGGCATCTCCGGCGTGGGCGAGTATGCCGAACAGGTCAAGGCCGGCAAGGTCCGGGCGCTCGCCGTCTCCGGAAAGGCCGAGGCCCCGGCGCTTCCCGGGATCAAGCCGCTCAAGGACCAGGGGATCGACGTCGTGCTGACCAACTGGCGCGGCGTGGTGGCCCCCGGGTCCATCGACGACGCCCAGCGAGCGAAGCTGACCGACGTCGTCACCAAGCTGCACGCGTCAGAGGCCTGGAAGTCCACCCTGACCAAGAACAACTGGGACGACGCGTTCCTGGCCGGTGACGGCTTCAAGACCTTCCTGACCGAGGACATCGCCAAGGTCAAGACCACCCTGACCCAGATCGGCCTGGTCAAGTAACAGTGTCTGACCTCGCATCAACGTCTGCACCCGCCGCGGCGCCCCCTGCGGCGCCCGCCAAGCGGCCGACCGGGGAGATCCTGTTCGCCCTCGTGTTCGTCAGCGTGGGCGTCGCGGGCCTGGCGACGGCGGGATCCATTCCGATCCCGCCCTCGGAGACCGGCATCGGCCCGCGGGCCTTCCCCTACATCGTGTGCGGCATGCTGGTGCTGTGCGGCGCCGGGGTGATCCTGCAGGTCCTCCGCGGCAAAGTCGGGCAGGCCGAGGACAGCGAAGACCTGGACGCGACCGCCAAGACCGACTGGGTGGCCCTGGCCAAACTCGTGGGTTTCGTGGTGCTGCACATCTTCCTGATCGAGCCGGCCGGCTGGCCGGTGGCCGCCGCCGTGCTCTTCAGCGGTGCCGCCTGGTCCCTGGACGCCAAACCCCTCTGGAAGGCGATCGCCGTGTCCGTGATCCTGGCGCTGGTGCTGCAGTACGTCTTCGGCGGCCTGCTCGGTGTTTCCCTGCCGCCAGGGCCGCTGTTCGAGGGGGTGCCGTTCTTCCATGGATAGCTTCATGCTCCTGCTCGAGGGATTCAGCACCGCGCTGCAGCCCGTATACCTGCTCTACGCCCTGGGCGGAGTCTTCGTCGGCACCGCCGTCGGCGTGCTGCCCGGCATTGGCCCCGCCATGACCGTGGCCCTGCTCATGCCCATCACCTATGCCCTGGACCCCGCGGCCGCGTTGATCGTGTTCGCCGGGATCTACTACGGCGGCATGTACGGCGGTTCCACCACCTCCATCCTGCTGAACACGCCGGGCGAGTCCTCCTCGATTGTCACGGCGCTTGAAGGAAACAAGATGGCCAAGGCCGGCAGGGGAGCGGCAGCCCTGGCGACGGCGGCGATCGGATCCTTCATCGCGGGCACCATCGCCACGGTCCTGCTGACCTTCCTGGCGCCCGTCGTGGCCGACTTCGCCGTCGGCCTCGGCCCCGTGGACTACGTGGCCCTCATGGTGGTGGCCTTCCTGACCGTCGGTGCGCTGCTGGGCGCCTCCGTCCTGCGCGGCCTGGCATCCCTGGCGCTCGGGCTGTTCATCGGCCTGATCGGCATCGATGACAGCACGGCCCAGCAGCGCTTCACGTTCGACAACCCCACCCTGGTTGACGGCGTCGACATGGTCCTCGTGGCCGTGGGCCTCTTTGCCCTCGGCGAGGCGCTTTATGTCGCATCGAAGCTGCGGCACGGCCCGGTGGAGCTGATCCCGGTCAGCAAGGGCAAGAACGCCTGGCTGTCCAAGGAGGACTGGAAGCGGTCCTGGAAGCCGTGGCTGCGCGGAACCTTCATCGGGTTCCCGATCGGCACCGTCCCGGCCGGCGGCGCGGACGTCTCCACATTCCTGTCCTACGCCGCCGAGCGGAAGCTGGCCAAGGGCGCCAACAAGGCCCAGTTCGGCAAAGGCGCGATCGAAGGCGTCGCCGGACCGGAAGCGGCCAACAACGCCGCGGCCGCCGGTGTCCTGGTGCCGTTGCTGACCCTCGGAATCCCGACGACGGCGACGGCGGCCATGATGCTCACGGCGTTCCAGCGCTACCAGATCCAGCCCGGCCCGCTCCTGTTCGAAAACCAGGGCGCGCTTGTCTGGACCCTGATCGCATCGCTGTACGTCGGCAACCTTATGCTCCTGGTGCTGAACCTGCCCCTGGTGGGCCTGTGGGTGAAGATCCTGCAGATCCCGCGGCCCTACCTCTACGCCGGCATCCTGGTCTTCGCCGCCCTCGGCGCGTTCTCGGTGAACTTCTCCCCGAGCGACGTCGGCATCCTGCTGGTGGTGGGCATCCTGGGCTACTTCATGCGCCGCTACGGCTATCCCGTGGCGCCCATGGTGGTGGCGATGATCCTGGGACCGATGTTCGAGGTGCAGTTGCGGCGCTCGCTGCAGCTCTCGCAAAACGACCCCACGGCCCTGTTCGCCTCGCCGTTCGCCCTGGTGGTGTACGTCTCCATGGCACTGATCTTCGCCGCCTCGTGGTGGCTGCGCCGCCGCCAGGCAACGTTGGAGGCTGCGCCGGCGAAGGAAGAGGTGTCCGTCTAAGCGCGGGCGTTGAACTGAATTGCCGCAAATGGCCGGAATGACGACACTCATTCCGGCCATTTGCGGTAAACGGGCCCCCGGCAACGCACCGCCCCGGGCCGCACCGCCCGGGGCCGCACCGCCCCGGGCCGCACGCCTCCGACGCCGGGCCTCACGCCTCCGACGTCGGGCGCGGCGCCGGGAGCCGCGACGGCGGGATGACGACATACAGCGGGGTCCGGATCCAGCGCTGGCCCGTCGCACGGAACTCGGCCCGGGTGGAGAAATGGTAGAGGTAGCTGGTGGCACGTATCCAGTGCGGCCGTCCGCCGTCGAACGGGTCGTGGCGCAGCAGCCGCAGCGTGGGCCGGTCCGCAGCCAGCAGCTTGGCCAGGAACGCGTAGAACCACTCCTCGTGCACGGTACGCAGCGGCAGGAACCACATCAGCCAGTCCAGCCGCAGGTGGTATGGGGCGTACTGGCGCGGGATGCGCCGGACGTCGCCGGGCTTGCCCTTGAACCCGTACTCCCGCCAGTCCGCGTCGTCCCCGGGGTCCTCGTCGAGGGTCCCCTCCACCACGATCTCGATCCGCCGCTTCGTGACGGTGCCGAACGCGCCGTAGGTGTTGACCAACTGCCAGCGGTTGAAGGATGCGTTCATCAACTGGTGGTGGGAGAAGAGGTTCTCGATGGGCCGGTAGCTGAGCACCACCAGCAGCACGGTGGCCACAAGGACCACCACCAGCCAAGGAACCGGCGCCTGGCTGCCCACCCCGGCTGCGCCCACCGCCGCTCCTGCTCCGGTTCCTGCGGACGGGGACACAGCCGCGGCATGCCAGTCCAGCGGGATCGCCGGAATCACGGCGTGCGCCACGGGATCGCTGACCGCCGCGAAGGCCAGGATGATCGCCATCCAGTTCAGCCAGGCGAAATTTCCGCTCGCCACCAGCCACAGCTGGGTGAAGATGATGATTCCGGCGGCGGCGCTGGCCAGCGGCTGCGGGGCAAAGAGGAAGAAGGGCACCACCAGTTGGGCGAAATGGTTGCCCAG
The DNA here is from genome assembly GCF_056398725.1 of Arthrobacter sp. 01T425. Taxonomy (NCBI): domain Bacteria; kingdom Bacillati; phylum Actinomycetota; class Actinomycetes; order Micrococcales; family Micrococcaceae; genus Arthrobacter; species Arthrobacter sp. 01T425. The sequence continues at coordinate 173,601 of NZ_JBFTPY010000006.1, forward strand.
GACCTCCAGCCGGTGCCAGGCCTTGGGGAGCAGGTGGGCCTGCCGGCTCAGCGGCCCCGGCATCGGCTGGGTCTCGTGGTGGTAGTACAGCGCCGTCAGGTCCCGCCATTCCTGGCCGCCCCGGATCTTGATCAGGCCGGCGCCGAACTCCAGCCGGAACACCAGCCAGACCAGCAGGATCAGGATGGTCCGGGGCGGGGGAGTCTGGTCGGAGCCAAGGAAGGCCACCGTGAACCCGGCCTCCAGCAGCAGCATCTCCCAGCCGAAGCCGTAGAACGTCTGCCCCACGTTCACGATCGACATGTACAACAGCCACAGGGCCAGGAACGCGATGAGCGGAACCCACGGCGGCCCGAGCTGCGGCAGCCCGGCGATGAGCGTGGCGGCAATGGCCATGCCGCTCCAGCACACCGTCCGCAGCAGCCGGTCCGAGTAGCGCCAGCGGAACAGGCTGGGCCGGCCCAAACGGTTGAAGCCCTCGAGATACGCCGGCACCGGCAACAGGCCGCGCTCGCCGAGGAGGGCCGGGAACTGGTTCAGCGAGGAGAGGAAGGCCACGAAATACAGGGTGGCGGTGCTGCGCTGCAGCACCTGCCGGGCGAACTCGTACTCCGGCGCGTCGAACCACGCGGTCCACTCCACGTTTTCCACGTTACGCCTCCGCCCTGCTGCGTCAACGAGCGGCGGAAGACTCAACCCGACGGCGTCGAGCTGGCACTTCACGGCACTGCTGCACGCGGCGACTGCCGTGAAGTGCCACCTCGAGGCGGACGCGGCGCACCGGCGCGGTGCGGGATACTTGAATCATGCAGCCGCGCAAAATCGTCCTCCTCGGGTCCACCGGGTCCATCGGCACACAGGCGATTGACGTCGTCGACGGCGCCCCGCACCTTTTTGAGGTCGTCGCGCTCAGCGCCGGCGGCAGCAACCTCGAACTCCTGGCCCGGCAGGCCGTCCACACCCGCGCCCAGGCTGTCGGTGTCGCCTCCGGTGATGCCTCCGCCCTCCGGCGCATGATCGACGACGCCGCCCGCGCGGCAGGACTCATCGGGTACAGCCCCGAACTCATCACCGGCCCCGACGCCTCCACCCGGATCGCGGAAATCACCGCCGACGTCGTCCTCAACGGCATCACCGGCTCCATCGGACTTGCCCCCACCCTGGCCGCCCTCGCCTCCGGGGCCACGCTGGCACTGGCCAACAAGGAGTCCCTGATCGTCGGCGGCGCCCTGGTCAAGGCCGCGGCCCGCGAAGGGCAGATCGTGCCTGTGGATTCGGAGCACTCGGCCATTGCCCAGTGCCTGCGCTCCGGCTCCGCCGCGGAAGTGGACCGGCTGATCCTGACGGCATCGGGCGGGCCGTTCCGCGGCAAGACCCGGGACGAACTGCACGACGTCTCACCGCAGGACGCCCTGGCCCACCCCACGTGGGACATGGGCCTGATGGTCACCACCAACTCCGCCAGCCTGGTCAACAAGGGCCTGGAGGTGATCGAGGCGCACCTGCTCTTCGACATCCCCCTGGAGAAGATCGACGTCGTGGTCCACCCGCAGTCTGTGGTGCATTCCATGGTCCAGTTCGTCGACGGCTCCACGATCGCCCAAGCCTCGCCGCCGGACATGCGCCTGCCCATCGCCCTCGGCCTCGGCTGGCCGGACCGGGTCCCCGGATCCGCCAGGGCCTGTGACTGGAGCAAGGCCACCAGCTGGACGTTCGAGCCGCTGGACACCGTGGCGTTCCCCGCCGTCGACCTCGCGAAGGCGGCCGCCACGCAGGGCAGCACCTTCCCGGCCGTGTTCAATGCCGCGAACGAGGAAGCGGTGATGGCCTTCCACGCCGGGCAGATCCGGTTCACCGACATTGTGGACACCATCGATGCCGTCCTCAGCGAACACTCAGGCTCCTCCGGGCTGACGGTGGAGTCCGTACTGGATGCTGAAGGATGGGCACGCGCCCGCACCCACGAACGTTTAGCCGTAAGAAGCGTCTAGGAAGCAGCAGATCACAGTATGAGCCCCGTCCTCCTCTTTGTCCTCGGTGTCGTCTTCGTGGCGATCGGCATCGCCGTGTCCATTGCCCTGCATGAAGTCGGGCACCTGCTCCCGGCCAAGCTCTTCAAGGTCCGCGTGACCAAATACATGATCGGGTTCGGACCCACCGTCTGGTCGAAGAAAAGGGGCGAAACCGAGTACGGCCTCAAAGCCATCCCGCTGGGCGGCTACGTGTCCATGATCGGGATGTACCCGCCGAACAAGGAAGACGGCACCGTCCGCACCTCCAGCACCGGAATGTTCCAGTCACTGGCATCCGATGCCCGCTCCCTGGCCCACGAGGAAATCGGCCCCGGCGACGAAACCCGGGTCTTCTACCGGCTGCCGGTCTGGAAAAAGATCATCATCATGCTCGGCGGGCCCGCGATGAACCTGCTGATCGGCGTCGTGCTGACCGCGGTGCTGCTGATGGGATTCGGCACCGCCAGCCAGACCACCACGATCGCGGACGTCTCCAAATGCCAGGTCAAGGCCGGCGAGACCGTGGACCCGGACTCCGCCGACTGCAAGCCCACCCCGGCCGCGGCCGCGGGCCTGTTGCCGAATGACACCATCACCTCTTTCGACGGCAAGGCCGTCACCGGGTGGGACGAACTCACCGGCTGGATCCGCGCCTCGGCGGGCCGGCAGGTGAGCATCACCGTGGAGCGCGGCGGCGCCACCGTCTCGACGACCGTCACGCCCGTGCTCTCCGCCCGCCCGGTTCTCGGTCCCGACGGCCGCCAGGCCAAGGCCGCTGACGGAAGCCTCCAATACCAGGACGTCGGTTTCCTGGGCATCGGCGCCCAGACGGCACTCGTGCAGCAGCCGGCGTCGGCCGTGCTGCCCATGGCGGGGGAGAACATCAAGCAGGTCGCCGGTGTGGTGGTGAACCTGCCGGAGCGCGTGGCCGGTGTGGCCAAGGCAGCCTTCAGCGAGGAACCTCGGGACCCCAACGGCCCCATCAGCGTGGTGGGCGTGGGCCGCGTGGCCGGCGAGGTCGCCGCGATGGAGGAAGTCCCGCTGCAGTCCCGCTTCGCCGCCCTGGTGGGCTTGCTGGCCGGACTCAACTTCGCATTGGCCGTCTTCAACCTCATTCCGCTGCTGCCGCTCGACGGCGGCCACATTGCGGGCGCGCTGTACGAGGGGGCCCGGCGCCAGATCGCCAAGCTGTTCGGCCGCCCGGATCCCGGCGCCTTCGATATCGCCAAGCTGCTCCCGGTGACGTATGTGGTGGCGGTGCTGCTGATGGGCATGGGCGCGCTGCTGATCTACGCCGACATCGTCAAGCCGGTCAACCTCTTCGGATAGGCCCGGCTGGCATTTCAGCCAAATTCCGCTGACTATCATTCATAAGCCTATTTAGGCTGATTTTAAGTAATCAGTTGAAAACGGTTGATTATTCCGGATCAGCTCCCTAGGCTGGGGTCATGTACGTCATGACAATCGACCAGCGCGGCAGCACGGGCGACATCGACCGGGTCCCCGGCCTCCTGAAGGGGCTCAGCGCACTCTCCACCGCCGGGCGCTTTGAGCGTTCGGTGGGCGACGAGGTCCAGGGCGTCGTGGAACGGGCCGACGAGGTGGTGGAGATCGCCTTGCACGCCCTGCGCAGCGGCCGCTGGTATGTCGGGATCGGGGTGGGGGAGGTGGACCTGCCGCTGCCCGCCAGCCCGCGCGAAGGCTCCGGTCCCGCCTTCGTGGCGGCCCGGTCCGCCGTCGACCGGGCCAAGGGGGCGGCCGCCCATGTTCCCCTCGCCGTGGTTGCCGGCCGCGACCGCCGTCGGGCAAATGCAAATGCAGCAGCCACGGCCGCGGACGGCGCCAGCGGATCCCAGGGGGCCAGGGCCTGCGCCAATGCGGAGGCGGTGCTCCGACTGATTGGCCGCCTGGTCCAGGACCGGACCGCGGCGCAATGGAAGGTGGTGGACGTGCTGCGCTCGGTGCGGCAAGACACCCATGGAACCCACGGCAGCCAAAAAATAGCGGCACAGAAACTCGGAATCACGGAGCAGTCGGTGAGCCGCGCAGTCCTGCGCTCGGGCTGGCAGGAAGAATGGGCCGCGAGGCCGGCCGCAGAACTGTTGCTGACCCTCGCCCACGACAGCACCGAAGGAGAGAAGTGAACGCCCTGTGGATCACGCTGGCCCTGCTCACCGCAGGATTCGTCGGCTGGCCGGTCACTGCCTGGGTGTTCCGCCTCGCCCGCACCATTGATGACCGGGCCGACGCCGGAAGCGGCGCCGGCGCCGGCGGGGACGCGGCTGAGGACCCCGCCGCCGACTCCACCACGGACCCCGACCTCCAGGCGGCCCCGGAGCCGGCCGGGCCGGACGCAGCAGCGCCTACCCCGGCAGCGGCGGCCGCCGCGCCGCCCGCCGAGACCGTCAGCAGCGTGCGCATCCTGCGCGGCGGCGCCATTATCGGCATCCTGGAACGGTTCGCCGTGTGCCTGGCGATCCTGGCCGGCCAGCCCGTTGCCATCGCCTACGTCGTGGCCATCAAGGGCCTCGGCCGGTTTGCCGAGTTGAAAGCCACCCCGGTGGCGGCCGAGCGGTTCATCATAGGAACCCTCACCTCCATGCTCTGGGCAGCCGGTGTCGCCGCCCTGGCCAAGGTCCTCTTCCTCGGCTGACCGCGTGCCCCGGAGCCTCCGGATGGGAACCGGGCAAACAGGGCGATAGTGTATCCATATGACTGTTTTTGCTGTGGAGTACGTGTACGACGCCGAATCATCCGAGGTCCGCGATGCCAGCCGCCCGGCGCACCGCGAATGGACCGCGGATCTTGCCCGTGACGGCGCCCTGCTGGCCAGCGGCCCTTACGGCGACGGTGCAGGCGCGCTGCTCATCTTCAAGGCCGCCGATGAGGCGGCCTTGAATGACCTTCTGCGGCAGGACCCCTTCGCAGCCGCCGGTGCCATCTCGGGCACCCGCACCACCGTGTGGGCGCCGCTGACCGGTCTTCTGGCCGAGCACGCCTAGCCCGTCCCGCCCGCACCTTCGCAACTTCGAATTCTAAAAGGGAGTCCATGTGACCTCGGTCAGCCTGGGAATGCCGTCAGCACCGCCCCCCGTTCTTGCCCCCCGCCGCAAGACGCGCCAGATCAAGGTGGGATCAGTCGGCGTCGGCTCCGATTCGCCCATCAGCGTCCAGTCCATGACCACTACGCCGACGACCGACATCAACGCCACCTTGCAGCAGATCGCGGAACTCACGGCCTCCGGCTGCGACATCGTGCGCGTCGCCTGCCCGTCGGCCGATGACGCCGAGGCGCTGCCGATCATCGCCAAGAAGTCCCAGATCCCGGTGATCGCGGACATCCACTTCCAGCCGAAGTACGTCTTCGCCGCGATCGAGGCCGGCTGTGCCGCCGTGCGCGTGAACCCGGGCAACATCCGCAAGTTCGATGACCAGGTCAAGGAGATCGCCCGCGCCGCCAAGGACCACGGCACCTCCATCCGGATCGGCGTCAACGCCGGATCCCTGGAACCGGGCATCATGAAGAAATACGGCAAGGCCACCCCGGAAGCCCTCGTGGAATCCGCCGTCTGGGAGGCGTCGCTCTTCGAGGAGCACGGTTTCCACGACTTCAAGATCTCCGTCAAGCACAACGACCCGGTCATCATGGTCGCCGCCTACGAGATGCTGGCCGAAAAGGGCGACTGGCCCCTGCACCTCGGCGTCACGGAGGCCGGACCGGCCTTCCAGGGCACCATCAAGTCCGCCACGGCGTTTGGCGCCCTGCTCTCCCGCGGGATCGGCGACACCATCCGCGTCTCCCTCTCGGCCCCGCCGGTCGAGGAAATCAAGGTGGGCAACCAGATCCTGCAGTCGCTCAACCTTCGCCCCCGCAAGCTGGAAATCGTTTCCTGCCCGTCCTGCGGCCGCGCCCAGGTGGACGTCTACACGCTCGCCGAGCAGGTCACCGCTGGCCTGGAAGGGATGGAAGTCCCGCTGCGCGTGGCAGTCATGGGCTGCGTGGTCAATGGTCCCGGCGAGGCCCGCGAGGCCGATCTCGGCGTTGCCTCCGGCAACGGCAAGGGCCAGATCTTTGTCAGGGGCGAGGTCATCAAGACTGTCCCGGAGGATCAGATTGTTGAGACACTGATCGAAGAAGCCATGCGTATCGCAGAAGAGATGGGGGACGCCGATGGCGAAGATGCTGTCAAGGGTAGCCCCGTGGTTAGCGTCTCGTAAGGACGACGCCGCTCCCGGCGTCGTCGTCCGGGTCCTTGGCGGCGCGGACACCGGACAACTGCTGGCCCTGGCGCACCGGGACGCCGTCGCCAATGTCTTCATCCTCTCGCATCTGGAGACCGCCGGTACGGCGTCTCCCACGGCCGGGGGCGCCAGCATTCTTGGCGTGTTCGACGGCGGCACCCTCCTCGGTGCCTGCTGGGCCGGCGCCAACCTGGTGCCGATCGAGCTGGCGCCCGAGCTCGCCGGCCTCATTGCGATGGCCGCGCACCGCTCCGGGCGCCGCTACGCCTCGATCTTTGGCCCCGCCGAAACTGTGCTGGCTCTCTACGCGGCGCTGGAGCAGCTCGGCCAGACGGCCCACGAAGTCCGGGACCACCAGCCCCTGCTGACGATTGCGGGGCCGCCCGCCGTCCGGCCCGAACCCGCACTCGGCTTTGGCCAGCTGGCTGACTTCGACAAGATCCTGCCCGCATGCGCCGCAATGTTTGAGGAAGAAGTGGGCTATTCGCCCTACCTCGGCGGCAGGGAGTATTACAGCCGGCGCGTCAAGAGCCTCATCCGCCAGGGCCATTCCCTCGTGCACGTGAACGCTGCCGGCGATGTCGTCTTCAAGGCCGAACTCGGCGCCGTCACGCCGGAAGTGACCCAGGTCCAGGGCGTCTGGATGAATCCCGACTTCCGCGGACTGGGACTGAGCGCGGGCTACATGGCCGCCGTCGTCGTCCTCGCCCAGACCCTCGCGCCGGTGACCAGCCTGTACGTCAACGGGTTCAACGCCAAGGCACGCGCCACCTACGATCGGGTGGGCTTTCGCCAGGTGGGCACGTTCGCTACAGTGCTCTTCTAGCGGGCAAATGCCGGCTGGCCGGTCTAGTTTTTTGGGGGAAACATGAAGACATCAGTGCTGCGCATTTTCGGGGCCTCGGCGCTCCTCGCCTGGGGCGCCATGGGATTGGCCGCATGTGGCACGCCCACCGGCTCGCCGGATACAGCCAAGAGTGCGCAAGCCCAGGCCGCAACCACGGTTCCCAGCGCGGCCACGACGCCTACTCCCACCCAGACGCAAGCCAAGGCTTACACGAGCGATGAACTGACGGCCCTCGTGGCACAGTTGAAGGATGCGCACGGCAAGCCGCTCACCGTGATGCCGCTTGCCGATCTCAAGAAGTCGGTCGAACAGGCAAAGTCCTTGCTGGCATCGATCTCGGTGGAACCCGCGGAGTGCGCGGCTCTGGCCCTTGGTGGCCAGGCAGCCTCGACCGAGGGCACGGCGGTCGCGGCGGGGGTGGCCCAAGATGCCGGGACGGGCGCTTCCACGGGTGTCTCCCTGGCGTTCCGGGCTGACGCCAAGCTCCTCAACAAGGGACTCGCCCAGGTCGAGGACTTCAATAAGTGCTCAGCCCTTTCATTCACGACCAATGGCACGAAAGTGGACCTCAAACTGACCAAGCTGGCCGGAGTCGGCTCAACCCCGGGCACCGTCGCGTACCGGACAGACACCGCACTGCCGGGTGGCCGGAAGCAATCTGCGATCACCGGACAGGTGATCCAGGACGGCGTTCTCATCACCGTCAGCGCGGCAGGTGGCGGCAGCGATGCCGACGCCATCTCCCGGGCCGGAAAATTACTGGATCAGGCCGCCGCGCTCGTCGGGAAGTAGCCCGATTGCCGCCGCGCATGGATCCGCAACGACATGCCGAAAATATCCGGTTGCAGACTATTGCTTCCCGGCCGCATGTCACATAGGTTCTACCTAGCCGTGTCGCATAGGCGCGCACACTCCCCAACGCATTTTCCGGGGAAGACAACGCCTGGAGACGACACCAAGTAGCTCGCAGCCTGAGATCTGGGGGTGCTGGGGCCACGGAGCCACGCCATGACGGGATGACCAGCCGGAAAACGGCCAGGGGCTTCCATCAGTTATGGCGTGGCTCTTCCATGCGCCGCGCTCCGCGGAAGCGGGGGAAAAGCGGGGCAGAAGCGGGGGAGAAGCGGAGGAGAAGCGGGGCCGCAGCGGGGCCGGCGCGGCAAAGCGGTGCGCTCCGGACGGTAGATTAGTACCTAGATGCTTTTCTAAGGCTTTGCCCGCACTTCCCCAGAAACGGATACCCCACCTGTGGTCCTTCGACTCTCCAAGCTGTTCCTGCGCACCCTGCGCGAAGATCCCGCCGACGCCGAGGTGGCCAGCCACCGGCTCCTGGTCCGCGCCGGCTACATCCGGCGGGCCGCGCCCGGCATCTACACCTGGCTGCCGCTGGGGCTCAGTGTGCTGCGCAAAGTGGAGCAGGTCATCCGCGAGGAAATGACCGCCATCGGAGCCCAGGAAGTCCACTTCCCGGCGCTGCTGCCCAAGGAACCCTACGAGGCCACGAACCGCTGGACCGAATACGGCGAGGGCATCTTCCGGCTCAAGGACCGCAAGGGCAACGACTACCTTCTGGCCCCCACGCACGAGGAAATGTTCACCCTGCTGGTCAAGGACCTGTACTCCTCGTACAAGGACCTGCCGCTGAGCATTTACCAGATCCAGAACAAGTACCGCGACGAGGCGCGTCCCCGCGCAGGCCTGCTGCGCGGCCGCGAATTCATCATGAAGGATTCCTACTCCTTCGACGTCGACGACGCCGGCCTGGACGACAGCTACGCCGCCCACCGCGGCGCGTACCTGAAGATCTTCGAGCGCCTCGGCCTCGAAGTGATTCCGGTTGCTGCCACCGCCGGGGCCATGGGCGGGTCCAAGAGCGAGGAATTCCTGCACCCCACCGAGATCGGTGAGGACACCTTCGTGCGCTCGGCCGGCGGCTACGCGGCCAACGTCGAGGCCGTCACCACCGTGGTCCCCGCGGACATCGACTTCAGCAACGCCCCGGCCGCCGAAGTCCGGGACACCCCGGACACCCCCACCATCGAAACCCTCGTCGACGCCGCCAACGTGCTGGTTCCGCGCACAGAGGCCGACGGCGGCCCCTGGACCGCCGCCGACACGCTCAAGAACGTCGTCCTCGCCGTGACGCTGCCCACCGGCGAACGCCAGATCGTCGTCATCGGCCTCCCCGGAGACCGCGGTGTGGACCTCAAGCGCGTCGAGGCGAACATCGGGTCCTTCCTGCCGATTGCCGGCGAGATCACGCTCGAAGCCGCCAATGAGGACGACCTCAAGAAGCAGCCCCTGATCGTCAAGGGCTACCTCGGCCCCGGCATGTCCCTGGACGCGCCGCTGCTGGGCAGCGAGGGCGCCGCAAAGCTGCTCTACCTCGTGGATCCCCGCGTCGTCAGCGGCTCTGCCTGGGTCACCGGCGCCAACGAGGCCGGCAAGCACGTCTTCGGCCTCGTCGCCGGACGCGACTTCGGCTGGGACGGAGTCATCGAGTGCACCGAGGTGCGCGCCGGCGACGAGGCTCCCGACGGTTCCGGTCCCCTCGAAACCGCCCGCGGCATCGAAATGGGCCACATCTTCCAGCTGGGCCGGAAGTACGCCGCCGCCCTGGACCTGAAAGTCCTGGACCAGAACGGCAAGCAGGTGGTGGTGACCATGGGCTCCTACGGCGTCGGCGTCACCCGCGCCGTGGCGGCCCTGGCAGAGTCCAACCACGACGACCGGGGCCTGGTCTGGCCGCGCGCCGTCGCTCCCGCCGACGTCCACGTTGTGGCCGTGGGCCGCGGCGAGGAGATCTTCGCCGCCGCCGAAAAACTGTCCCTGGAGCTCGAGGCTGCCGGCCTGGACGTCATCTATGACGACCGCCCCAAGGTTTCCCCCGGCGTGAAGTTCGGCGACGCCGAACTCGTCGGCGTCCCCACCATCCTCGCCGTCGGGCGCGGACTCGTGGACGGCGTCGTGGAGATCAAGGACCGCCGCAGCGGCAGTGCCGAGAATGTAGCCGTTGACAAGGCTGTTGACTACGTGGTCAACGCCGTGCGCAACAGCTGATGCCGCGCCGCCCCGGGCGCCGTACTAAGCCGTACTAGGCAATGGTCTCCGGACTCGAATCGATCCAGCTCGGAACTGTCATCCTGATCGTCGTGGCCGGCCTGGCGGCCGGATGGGTCGACGCCGTCGTCGGCGGCGGCGGGCTCATCCAGCTCCCGGCGATGCTCCTGGTGCCGGGCATCAGCCCGGTCCAGGCACTGGCGACCAACAAGATGGGGTCCATCTTCGGCACCAGCACCAGCGCGGCCACGTACTACCGCCGCGTCCGGCCCGATCTGCGCACCGCCCTGCCCATGGCAGCGATCGCGCTGGCGGGCAGCTACGGCGGTGCGGCGCTGGCCGCCAACCTGCCGGCCAGCGTGTTCAAGCCGATCATCGTGCTGGCGCTGATCGCCGTCGCGCTCTTCACCGCCTTCCAGCCCGGCATCGGTGAGCTGACCAAGCTGCGCCACGAGGGGCACCGGCACTACGTGGTGGCCTGCCTGATCGGCGGCGTGATCGGCTTCTACGACGGCCTGATCGGTCCCGGCACCGGTTCGTTCCTGATCATCGCCCTCGTCTCGGCCATGGGCTACGCCTTCCTGGAGGCCAGCGCCAAGGCCAAGATCGTGAACGTGGCCACCAACGCCGGCGCCCTGCTGTTCTTTGTTCCGCACGGCGCCGTGCTGTGGGGGCTCGGGCTGCTGCTGGGCATGGCGAACATGGCCGGCGGCTACCTCGGTGCCCGGACTGCGGTCCGGCAGGGGAGCAAGTTCATCCGGATCGTGTTCCTGGTGGTGGTGGGCGCGCTGATCATCAAGCTCGGTTCCGACGTCTGGCAGGACAACCTGTCCTAAGCCGCCTGGTTCCGCGGCAACCCGCATGGGACTCCCGGTCCGCTGGCCCCGGGCGTAGCATGCAGCTATGTCAGCAGGTGAGGAACGCTACCGGGATGCCCTCGAGGCCGCGGCCGGACACGCACGCCGGTGGCTTGAGAGCCAGGGAACACGCCGAATCGGGCCGCAGGTCACGGCGGCCGAGCTGGCGGCCGACTTCGGCGGACCGCTGCCCAAAGAGGGCATGCCGGCGGCGGAAGTGGTGGACTATCTTGCGGCCAAGGCCGAACCCGGGCTGATGGCCATGCCGTCCGGGCGGTTCTTCGGCTGGGTCATCGGCGGCACGCTGCCGGCGGCCCTGGCGGCCGACTGGCTGCTCAGCGCCTGGGACCAAAACGCGGGGCTGCGCTTCGCCACGCCCGCCACCGCCGCGATCGAGGAAGCCGCCGGCAAATGGATCCTTGAGCTGCTGGGTCTGCCCGGGGAGTCCGACGTCGGCTTCGCCACCGGCGCCACCATGGCCAACTTCACCGGCCTCGCCGCCGCCCGCTGGCGGCTCATGGCCGACGCCGGCTGGGACCTCGACGGCGACGGCCTCGCCGGTGCGCCCCGGATCCGCTGCTTTGCGGGGCAGGAACGGCACGACACCATCGACCTCGGCCTGCGCTACCTGGGCCTGGGACGTCCCACCGTGGTGCCGTCCGACCGCCAGGGGCGCATCATCCCGGCCGAGCTGGATTGCGCCCTGGACCTTGCGCTCCGTGCGGGGGAGGACAGCCGCCCGGTCCCGGCCCTGGTGTGCCTGCAGGCCGGCAACCTGCATTCGGGCGCCTTCGACCCCTTCGCCGAGGCCATCGCCGTCGCGAAGGCGCACGGCGCCTGGGTGCACGTGGACGGGGCTTTCGGACTCTGGGCGGCCGCCGTGCCCGAGTTGTCCGCCCTGACCGCGGGACTCGGGCTGGCCGATTCGTGGGGGACGGATGCGCACAAGACCCTCAACGTCCCGTACGACTGCGGGATCGTGATCGTGCGCGACGCCCAGGCCCTGCGGTCGGCGATGGGGCTGCACACCAGCTACCTGATCCAGGCCGCGGACGGTGCCGGGGACCCGTTCGAGTCCGTGCCTGAGCTCTCCCGCCGCGCGCGGGGCGTCCCGGTGTGGGCGGCGCTGAAATCCCTGGGCCGCGACGGCGTCGCCAGCCAGGTCCGCACGCTCGTGCAGCGGGCCGCGCAGTTGGCCGAGCAGCTCGGGGCGCTGGACGGCGTGGAGGTGCTCAACGACGTCGACTACACCCAGGTGTCCCTGGCGTTTGGCGACGACGCCGTGACCCGGGCCGTGACGGAGAGGGTCATGGCTGATGGCCGGGTCTGGATGTCCGGGTCACGCTGGCAGGACCGCGATATCCTGCGGATTTCGGTGAGCAACTGGAGCACGGACGACGCCGACGTCAGAGTCGCCGTCGACGCCGTCCGCGACGCGCTGGCGGCGGTGCGGGGCTGACTGCGGGGGTTAGCGAGTTACGCGTGCGCGGAGATGCGGACCGCGGTCACCTTGTATTCAGGGCACCCCGTTACCTCGTCCTCCACGGCAGAGGTGAGGCTGTTGACTGTTGCGCCGGGGAAATGGAAGCCCGCGAACACCTGACCGGGTTCCACATCGTCCGTGATCCTGAGCCGCAGGACCGCCATTCCATGCCGGCTGTCCAGCCGGACAGTATCGCCATCATTCAGTCCCAGCGCCGCCGCGTCCCCGGGCTCGACGTCGATCGTTTCGTCGGGGAGCAGGACCAGGTTGTCGGTCCGGCGGGTCATGCTGCCGGAGTTGTAATGCTCCGCCCTGCGCCCGGTGACGAGCAGGTACGGATAGGCCGCGTCGCACTGCTCGCCCGGCGGCAGGTACGGCCGCGCGGCCAGGTGTGCCAGACCGTCCGGGGTGGCGAACCGGTCCTGATAGAGCCGAGGTGTTCCGGGGGAAACGGCGGACCCGCACGGCCAATGCAGCGGGCCGTCCCGGTCCAGGCGTGCGTGGGATATTCCGCCGAACAGCGGCGCCAGGCTGGCGCACTCCGCCATGGCCTCCTCCGGTGTGGGGCATCCAAGGTCCGCCCCCATGCCGGCCGCGACGGCGTGCAGCACCGCGAAGTCTGTGCGGACGCCGGCCGGGGGCGCCACGGCGGCCCTGACCCGCTGGAAGCGCCGGTCGAAGTTGACGAACGTGCCGTCCTTCTCGAGCCAGGCGGCCACGGGAAAGACGACGTCCGCTGCGGCGGCCGTGGGGGAGAGGAACAGATCGTTGCAGATCACCAGCGGGCAGGCAGCCAGGGCCGCCCGCACCGAAGCGCTGTCAGGATCGGTGGCGAGCACGTCCTCCCCGATCACCCACAGCGCCTGCAACGCCCCGTCCCGGGCGGCCGCGAACATCTGCGGGATCCGAAGCCCTGGCCGCGACGGCACATCGGCCCGCCAGGCCTCGGCGCAGCGGGTCCGCGCTGCCGGGTCCAAGACCTTCTGGTAGCCGGGCAGCAGGTCAGGCAGAGCCCCCATGTCAGACGCACCCTGGACGTTGTTTTGCCCGCGCAGCGGGTTCACCCCACCGCCGGCACCCGGCCCGACGGCACCGCGCAGGAGTGCCAGGTTGGACAGGGTCCGGACACCGTCCGTGCCGTGCCGGTGTTCGGTCACGCCGAGTCCGTAGAAGATCGCCGGGACCAGTGCCTGACCGTACATCACGGCGGCGCGCACGAGGTCGTGCGCCGGGACACCGGAGATTTCGGCTACGCGTTCCGGCGGGTAGTCCTCGAGCAACCCGAGCAGCTCGTCATAGCCGTTGGTGTGGGTATCAAGGAAGGCGGAGTCCACGAGCCCCTCGCGGACCAGGACGTGGGCCAGGCCGTTGAACACGGCCACGTTGGTTCCCGGCCGGGGCCGCAGGTGGACGTCGGCGTGCCGGGCCAGGAACGTGCGCCGGGGATCCACCACCACCAGGCGGGCGCCGTCCATGACCCGCTGGAAGATCCGTGAACCGACAACGGGGTGCGCCGCCGTCGGATTCGCGCCAACCAGGAGGATCACGTCGCACCGGTCGAGGTCATCGAATGCATTCGTGCCGCCGCCCAGACCAAACGTGGCGGCCAGGCCGGCCGCCGAGGGGGCGTGACAGAGCCGGGCGCAGTTGTCCACGTTGTTTGTCCCCATGACTGCCCGGGCGAATTTCTGGGCCAGATAGTTCTCCTCGTTGGTGGCCCGGGCCGAGGAGATGACGGCGAATCCGCCCGGGTCCGCGTCCCGGATCCCGGCAAGCCTGGCGGCCACGTAACCCGTTGCGGCCTCCCACGACGCGGGCGCCAGGGTTCCGTTCCTGCGGATCAGCGGGGTTGTCAGACGGTCTGTTGAACCCAGGAACCCGTGGGCGAACCGTCCCTTGACACACGCGTGGCCGCGATTCACTGAGCCCTCACCGGCGGGCCGGACGGTCATGATCACGTTGTCACGGGTGGAGACCTCCAGGGTGCAGCCGACGCCACAATACCCGCAGGTGGTCCGGGTCTGCCGTTCGATCGGCAGCAGGTTGAGCAGCCCGGGCTCGGACAGGGCGCCGGTGGGACACGTATCCACGCACGCCCCGCACGAGACACAGTCGGACTCCGCCCAGGGACCACCGGTGCCCGGCGCCACCACCGTGCCGGCTCCGCGGCCCGTGAGGGTCAGGGCGAACGTGCCCTGGATCTCCGCGCAGGCGCGGACACACCGCCCGCAGGCAATACAGAGATCTCGGTCAAGCTTGACGTACGGGTGGGAGTGGTCAAGTCCGCGCTCCGGCGGCGTGACGGCACCAGACGGGGCAGTCACCCCGTAGTCGGCGCATTGCCGGGCCAGTTCGCTGCGGTCGGCCGGGACGTCCAGCGCCCGGGTCGGCAGCCCCGCGACGATGGCCCGCAGGGCATCCCGCCGCAACGCCCGGGACGCCTCGACGGCGACGCGCAATCCGTCCTCCGCCGGGGTGCTGCAGGCGGCGGCCGGGCCCCGGCCGGTGATGTCGACCAGGCACGTACGGCACGAGGCCACGGTGGTGAGCCGGTCATCGTGGCACAACGTCGGGAGGGCCAGGCCGGCCGCCCGCACAGCATCGAGCAGCGTGGCTCCGGCCGCGACCTCGACCAGTCGGCCGTCGACAACGAGTTTCACGACGGCCATCCGTCCAGGCCGTAGACGCGGGCGAGGCTTAACACCGCGGACGGCACCCGGCGGCCGAAAGCGCACAGGCTGCCCGCCGCCATCGTGCGCAGCACCTCGCCGCGTTCCCGGCGGATATCCGGCCCGTCAGGCCGCTCCGACAGGGCCCGGCCGCGCCATGTCCCCACCCGGCAGGGCGAGCACTGCCCGCAGCTCTCCGCCGCCGCAAAGTCCCACAGGTTCCGCAGCACCTGCTCGCCCGAAAGCCTGTCATCGAAGGCGACGATCCCTGCGTGGCCGAGGGCCGCTCCCCGGCTGGTGAGGGCGGCATCGCTCAGGGGCACGTCCAGGTCGGCGGGGCCGAGGAAGCCGCCCAGGGGGCCGCCGATTTGCAGTGCACGCATCGCTGCCCCGTCCCGAAGCCCGCCGCCGAGATCTTCCACGATCCGCCGGACCGGCGTGCCGATCTCCACCTCGTAGGCGCCGGGCCGGAGAAACCGTTCGGACAGGCAGGCGACCACCGTGCCGGCCTCGTCCGCGGTCCCCATCGCGGCGTATGCGGCTCCGCCGTGCTGCACTATCCACGGCACCGCACTGAGTGTTTCCACGTTGTTGACTACGGTGGGCCGTCCGTGGAGCCCCCGTGCGGTGGGAAACGGCGGGCGGGGCCGCACGACGCCGCGCAGGCCTTCGAGCCCGTTCAACAGGGCCGTTTCCTCGCCGGAGACATACGACCCCGCGCCAACAGCTACGTGGATCTCCAGGCTGGATCCGCTGCCTCCCGCGTCCGGGCCGAGGTGCCCGGCAGCGCGTGCCTCGAGCAGCGCTTCCTTCAGGCGGGCGACGGCGTGGGGATACTCTGAGCGGACAAACACGACGCCGGTTTCCGCGCGGACAGCGAAGCAGGCCAGGGCGAGGCCTTCGAGCACCCGGTGCGGGTCCTGTTCCATGAGCAAGCGGTCCGCAAAGGAACCGGGGTCGCCCTCATCACCGTTGGCCACAACCACCCGCGGTGAAGGGTGTTCCAGTGCGGCCCGCCATTTGGCGGCGACGCGGAAGCCGGCTCCGCCCCGTCCCTTCAGACGGGCGGATTCGACCTGGCTGAGGACATCTTCAGGTGTTCCTGCGGCGACGACGCCGGGCCAGGCCGACCATGGCGTCGAGGCTCCCAGCAGCCCGGCGGTCACCACAGCGTACGCACTGTCACAGGACACCGGGATGGGCGGCGCCTTCCGCGGTGACGACCCCTGCAATTGGGCCGCCAGGTCGGGCCCTGCACACGCGTCCTCGCCGTCGAGGGCTGCCGGTCCGCCGAAGCAGTAGCCCAGGCAGCGCACTTCCTGGAGCGATACGGCGCCGTCCCCGCTTCGGCTCCCCGCCTCCACTCCCAGCGCCGCTTCCACTTCCGCCATGTGCCTGCCGCCGGACGCCGCGAAGCAGGCGGCTGCACCGCATGCCCGGATGTGCCGGGTTCCGTGCGGCGCGGAGAAGTCGGCGAAAAACGATGCCGGTCCCTCGGCCGCTGCGGCGGGCAAGCCGAGCGCACGGGCGATCTCGGCCGGGGAGGTAACGGAGCCGCGGAGCATACTCTTGATCTCCACGATGGGCCGCTCGAAGCGGGCGGCATACCGGAGGAAAGGATCGTCATTGTCCCGACCCTTCTGCCCAGCAGGTTCGGCGGCTGAGCGCCCGCCACGGGGTTCGTGCATGTGTCCAGCCTTCTCCCCGGCACCCCCGGTCGGGGAAGAGCCAAAAGTCCCCGGATCGCCAAGTGCTGAAGGAGCCGGCTGCGGCTAGTGCTGGTCCGCCGCCCAGTGGGCCATGTCCTGGCCCGGATCGGGCAGTTCCTGCGGGGCGGGCAGGCCGGGAAGCGTCCGGCCCGCCAGCGTGCTCGCCACCCACAGCGATCGGGCCAGATCGCCGTCATAGTGGCGCTGCGAGGCATACCAGAGGGCGTTCTCAACCTCGCGCGCCAGGCTCCACTGCCGGGCGGCTTCGGCGTCGAGCCCGGCTGCGGCACTGAAATCCCCGCACCGCGCCAGCAGGGCCCGCCCGGGATCCTGCTGCGGCAGTTCCCGGAGCCTGTTCCACAGCACCGGGGCCACCGCGAACTCCGCCTCCCCGATCATGGGCTGGGGATCAATCGCAGCGTACTCCAGCGGCGGTGTTTCCTTCCGGGTTCCAGGGTCCGGGACGCCCGGCCGGGCCAGCACGTTCAAATAGTGCAGGTCCGCGTGGACCAGGACGTCTTTGCCGGACCGCCGGCCCACGGCGCCGCGGGTCTGGCAGACCTCCAGCGCCGCTTCGAGCAGCCAGCGTGGGAACGGCCGCCCGAGGTGTTCCCACGCCTCCGGGAATTCATCGCTCCACCGCTCGGCCCGTGCCGCCACGTGGTCGATTTCCCGCCACTCCGGCCGGCCGTCCGGGACCACGCTGAGCTGGCGGACCACGGCGCCCCACGCGGTCACCGCCGTGTCCAGCGGGACATCCAGGAGGGAGCGGCACGCGTCCAGGCGCTCCAGGAGCAGGGCGCAGGAACCGGCGTCGGCGGCCAGCAGCCTGACGGCGCCGTGCCCTCCCCACAGGGCGAGGGCGTGGTGTTCGCGGGTGGCCTCCTCATGCGGAAAAGCCAGCTTCAGCACGGCTGCCTCGCCCTTGCCCGGGGACCCCTGCCCGTCCCGGCGCCGCACGGGAATGACGACGCCGCCGTGCCCGTTCCAGGGAAGGGCACCCGGTTCCAGATCCGGCTCCAGGTCCCACTGGTCGAGGAATCGCCCGATCAGGTCAGGAAGTGTCGCCAGCCAGGTGCGTCCCGCAGGGGTACGGGCGTACCGGCGGGAAAGATCAGGCGGGATGGGGACGTCTGGGATCGCGTTCACGGGACCTATCGTAGGGCCGGAGGGGCCGCCGCCGCGTTGGCGGGCCTCGGATGATTCCTCTGGGACCGGGGGGCCTTTAGACGATGCCGCTCGCGCCGAGCGCGTTGCCGATCGCGAAGGTTGCCACCAGCGCCACGGCGCCGCCAATCACCACGCGGATCGCTGCTTTGAGCTTTGAGCCGCCGCCAATCCACGCGCCCACGGCGCCGGTGGCGGCCAACGCCACGAGCACGGCCACGAAGGTCAGCGGAATCCTGATGCTTTCCGGCGGCAGCAGGATGGCCAGCATGGGCAGGATTGCACCGGCGAGGAACGCGATGGCAGAAGCGAACGCCGCGTGCCAGGGGCTCACGATGTCGGTCTCGTCAATATGGAGTTCGGCTGAGAGGTGCGCGCCGAGCGCGTCGTGCGCCGTCAGTTCCTTGGCCACCGTCCGTGCGGTCGCGGGGCTGAGGCCCTTGCCCTGGTAGATCGCCGCGAGCTCCTCGAGCTCTTCCTCCGGCTGTTCCTCCAGTTCCCGGCGCTCCTTTTCGATCAAGGCGTGCTGGCTGTCCTTCTGGCTGCTGACGGAGACATATTCCCCGAGCGCCATCGAGATAGCGCCGCCCACCACGCCCGCGGCGCCCGCGAGCAGGATTGCTCCGGTGTCGGTGGTGGCGCCGGCGACGCCGACGACGATCGCTGCGACGGATACGATGCCGTCATTGGCCCCCAGAACGCCCGCGCGGAGCCAATTGAGGCGGTGTGCGATGTCATTGTGGTGCGGCTCGTTCTCGTGCTGGGTTGCGGCGCCGGTCGTTTCCATGCCTACAGCAAATCACCCGGCGCCGGGGCATGCCAGTATTCCAAGGCTTACCAAAATAAGCCGAGGCTTGCTCCGGCGTTCAGCCCGCGGGCTGCGACGGCGTTTCGCCCGCCGGCCGCGTCGGCATCGAGGCCCTGTCCAGGCCCGGCAGGGCGCCGGAATCCGCACCCCACTGCACCGCCCGCTTCGCAGACCCGAACAGGGCAGCGATGGCCCACTGCCGGGTCCCGCCCTCACTCAGCGCCACGAGGTCGCCATAGACCGGCAGGGCGGCGGCTTCCAGGTCGCCGAGGCCGGCGGCGGGGGAGGTCAGGAAGGACGGCGCCAGCGCGTAGCCCGCCTCGCGTGGTGGCACCGCGGAACAGTGCAGCCGGCTCAGGGATTCCACGGCGCCAAGGAGCGCGTCATGATGGGCCAGTTCCTCGGCCGCGGATTTCGCCGCGTCGCCACCGAGCCGGGTCAGCGCCACCTGGTAGCCGTAGATGGTCTGCGCCTCGGTCCGCGCAGCCGACGCCAGGGCGCCGCCGAGGCTGGACGCGGCCGCGGATGGCTCTCCTTCGGGCTGAGCTGCTGTGGACGGTTCTGCTGCGGCCGGACCCTCTGTGGAAGGCGCCGTCGGGGACGGCGACGGGCAGGTCCCGGACACCTGCGGCGAGGTTACGTCGGCTGCCGGCGCCGCCGTTCCGGTGCCGGCGGCGAGGGCGGACGCCTGCAGCAGCTGAGCGGTGCCGACGGCGGCCAACAGCCGTGCCATGCCGCCGTCGGCCTTGGCAGCGTCCGCAAGGCGCTGGCGGCCGCTGTCTGCCAAGGCCGCCACCAGCCCGGCTGCGGTCGCCGGAAGAGGTGCGGCGGACGCCCCGGAGCCGGGCGCTCCGGAAGCGGACTGAGTCGATGCGGCGTAGGACGCTGCCGGGGGCGTTGCCCGGCCGGAGGCGGCGGCCGCGCCGGCCGGGTCCGCAGGACTTTCTCCGGGCGCCAGCAGCGCTTGCGCCTGGAGTGTCAGCAAGGTCACAGTCCGCCCGATGGCGGGATTCCCGGCAGCGGCCGGACGGCCATCCGCGCCCTCGGCCGGGCTGTCTTTTGAACCGGCCCGGGCCGCGGTGCCAAGCTGGCTGCCGGCGTCCAGCAGTTGCCGGGTTTCGGCCAGTGCGGCGGCGCGCGCCTGCTCAGAAAAGGGCGGCGCCGCAGGCTCCGGCGGCCTGGCCGGCGTCAGGACCACCCCCAGGCTCACCACCACCAGGGCGAGGCACACCAGAAGCACATAGCGGGGGAGCGACCGGGGAAAGTGATCCTGCCATCGCTTTTCCCTGGTGTCGTCTTTCACAACAGACCATGTTGTCATGCCGGCCCGGAACTGCGTGCACCACGCCGCCCGGAAAATCGCTAGGCTAGTACACACAACATCATCTAGCGGGAGGCGGCCGGCATCATGACCAACGCAGAAGCCACGACTTCAACAGACCGGACCGGGACGGGAAAGGCTGAAGCCGCAACCGTTCAAAATGTCGAGGCCGAGCGCCTTCACGCACTCCTGGAACCCGCAGTGCTGGCGAACCGGCTGTACCTGGAGGACGTATCCATCCATGTCGCCGGCGCCAACCGGGTGGTCCACGTAGTGGTGGACCTGCCGCAGGAGGAGACCGGGGGCGTCGGGCTCGACGTCATCGCCGAGATCTCCAAGACCCTCTCGGACACCCTGGACAACGACCCCAGCATGGACGCGCGCCCCTATGAGCTCGAAGTCTCTTCACCCGGCGTCGGCCGTCCACTGACAGAGGAGCGGCACTGGCACCGCGCCCGCGGGCGGATGGTCAACGTGAACGTGATCCAAGGCGACAACGTCACCGGCAGGGTCCAGTCCGTGGACGATGGGGGAGTCACCCTCGTTCCGGAAATTGCCGTCAAGAAGGGCATGAAGCCCAAACAGGGTGAACCCGTCAAGCTTCCTTTCGACAGGATCCGCAGCGGAAAAGTCGAGATAGAGTTCAGCCACCTCGAAGAGGCCGGCTTGGAAAAAGCAAACAATGGACCTTCTGAGGAGGCCTGATGGATATTGACATGAGCGCACTGAGACTCCTGGAGCGTGAGCGTGAAATCCCGCTGGATCTCCTGATTCCCACAATCGAGCAGGCACTGCTCGTGGCCTATCACAAGACCCCCGGCGCCTTCGAAAAGGCCCGGGCCGAGCTCGACCGCAAGAGCGGCCACGTGACCATCTGGGCCACCGAGATCGACGACGACGGCGCCCCGATCGGCGAGTTCGAGGACACCCCCGCGGGCTTCGGACGCATCGCGGCGAGCACCGCACGGCAGATCATCCTGCAGCGCCTCCGGGACGCTGAGGACGACAACGTGCTGGGCCAGTTCAAGGGCCGTGAAGGTGAGCTTGTCGCCGGCACCATCCAGCAGGGCAACAACCCGCACATGATCCAGGTGAACCTGGGCACGGTGGAGGCACTGCTGCCGCCGCCCGAGCAGGTTCCCGGCGAGAAGTACATCCACGGCAACCGGCTGCGCGCTTTCGTGATCGACGTCCACCGCGGCACCAAGGGCCCGTCCATCACGCTGTCGCGCTCCCACCCCGGGCTCGTCCGGAAGCTCTTCGAACTCGAAGTTCCCGAGATCGCGGACCGTTCGGTCGAGATCGTGGCGCTTGCCCGCGAAGCCGGCCACCGCACCAAGATCGCCGTGAAGGCAAACACCCCCGGCGTGAACGCCAAGGGCGCCTGCATCGGTGAAATGGGTTCGCGTGTCCGGGCGGTCATGACTGAACTGAACGACGAGAAGATCGACATCGTTGACTACAACGACGATCCTGCGACCTTCATCGCCAGCGCCCTCTCGCCGTCGCGCGTGAATTCGGTCACAATCACCGACGAGGCGACGCGTTCGGCCCGGGTGGTCGTTCCCGACTACCAGCTCTCCCTCGCCATCGGCAAAGAGGGCCAGAACGCCCGTCTCGCCGCCAAGCTCACGGGATGGCGAATCGACATCGTCTCCGACGCCGCCGTCAACACCGGCAAATAGCGCAAACGCGCAAGCGCACGAACACGCGCACGAACACGGGCTGCGGGCCGCCATCGCGGCCCGCGGCCTGTGTGCGCTCTCACGGGTTAGCCGTGATTTCCAAGCTGACCGGCATGCCTGGGTTCGGGACCCGGGCGCCGGAGGGGCTAGAATAGACATGACCGCGCCTAACGGCCGGTATCCGTGTGTCTTTGGCGCGTCTGGGTTTTTCCCGGATTCCCGGGACGCGGTGATTCACCAAGCAGCTGTACTGGCAGGAAGATACTCGAACGTGGCACATGTGCAACACCTCGGGAATCAGCCGCAGCGCACCTGTATCGGATGCCGACAAAAAGGATCGCGGTCGGAGTTACTCCGGCTCGTCGCCGGCGCCGGTGGTTCGTCCGCCGTCGTAGTGGATGAACGACGCCGGATGGCTGGCCGGGGAGCATGGCTGCACCCCAGCGAAAAGTGCCTGGCACTGGCGGTCAAACGTCGAGCGTTCGGCCGCGCCCTCAACGGCGCAGCCGGTACGGCCGATGTTGAACGCCGGATCACTGCCGGCACGGAAGCCGTGGGCACCCCGGTGGCCGCAGCAACAACCGTCCAACCTGAAAGCGGGTCAGAAAACTGATGGAAACCCGATGAGTTCCCAGCGATGAGTGCGCAACGATGACAACTTTGTTGCGCTCTGCAATGGGCCTTTCAGCTGCATTCGCGGCGGAGGCCCGCAGTAAGAAGTAGACGGTTCGTGCCTGGCTCGGTGCGGACCGAGACAGGAGAAATGTGGCCAAGGTCCGCGTACATGAGCTTGCTAAAGAGCTCGGTATTACTTCCAAAGATGCAGTAACCAAACTGCAGGAACTGGGCGAATTCGTTCGCTCCGCCTCGTCAACAATCGAGGCTCCCGTTGTGCGGAAACTGCGCAACGCTTACCCCGACGCCCCCGCAGCTTCGAAGTCCGAAGCTCCGGCGTCCGCCCCCCAGGCATCTGCCAGCCCGGCAGCGACCCGTCCGGCGCCTGCACCCGGCCCCGCTGCGCCCGCAGCGCCGGCGGCTGCAGCACCCAAGGCTGAAGCTCCGGCTCCGGCCGCTGCGGCACCTGCCGCCGCGCCCGCCGCTCCGGCAGCCCCCGCCGCCCAGGCTCCGGCAGCCCCCGCTGCCCAGGCCCCGGCCGCTCCGTCGACGGGCGTCAAGCCCGGCGCGCGTCCGGCCCCTAAGGCCGAAACCCCGGCTGCTCCGGCACGCCAGGGTGGTTCTGCACCGCGTCCGGGCGGTCCCCGTCCCGGCAACAACCCGTTCGCCACGTCCCAGGGCATGCCCCGCGGCCGCGGCGGCGACAACGAACGTCCCTCGCGTCCGGGCAACAACCCGTTCGCTCCTTCCCAGGGAATGCCCCGTCCGGGCGGAAGCCGCACCGAGGGTGAACGCCCCGGTGGTCCGCGCCCCGCAGCAGGCGCTGGCGGCCCCCGTCCGGGTGGTCCCCGTCCGGCAGCAGGCGCAGGCGGCCCCCGCCCCGGCGCCCCGCGTCCGGCCGGCGCTCCCGGCGCCGGTCGTCCGGCAGGAGCCGGCGGCAACCGCCCGACTCCCGGCATGATGCCTAACCGCACCGAACGTCCCGCACCCGCTGGTGCCGGCCGTCCCGGCGGCGGAGGCCGTGGTCCGGGCCGTCCGGGTGGCGCTCCGGGTACCGGTGCTCCCGGTGCCGGTGGCGGCGCTCCGGCCGGTGGTGGCTTTGGTAAGGGCGGTCGCGGTCGCGGCGGCACCCAGGGCGCCTTCGGTAAGGGCGGCGCAGGCCGTGGCAAGCAGCGCAAGTCGAAGCGTGCCAAGCGTCAGGAACTGGAGCAGATGAGCGCTCCGTCGCTGGGTGGCGTGAGCGTACCCCGCGGCGACGGCAACACCGTAGTCCGGCTTCGCCGTGGCTCGTCCATCACGGACTTTGCCGACAAGATCGAGGCAAACCCGGCAGCACTGGTGACGGTCCTCTTCCACCTCGGCGAAATGGCCACGGCCACGCAGTCGCTGGATGAAGAGACCTTCGCCCTGCTCGGCGAGGAGCTTGGCTACAAGCTCCAGGTTGTGTCCCCGGAGGACGAGGAGCGCGAGCTGCTCTCCACCTTCGACATCGACTTCGACGCCGAACTGGAAGCCGAAGGCGATGAAGACCTCGAGGCACGTCCTCCGGTTGTCACCGTCATGGGTCACGTTGACCACGGTAAGACCCGACTGCTCGATGCCATCCGCAAGTCCGACGTTATGGCGGGCGAGCACGGCGGTATCACGCAGCACATCGGTGCCTACCAGGTCACCCACGCCCACGAAGGCATCGATCGCAAAATCACCTTCATCGATACTCCGGGCCACGAGGCGTTCACCGCCATGCGTGCCCGTGGTGCGAAGGTCACCGACATCGCCATCCTGGTGGTCGCAGCGGACGACGGCGTCATGCCGCAGACCGTTGAAGCCCTCAACCACGCCCAGGCGGCCAACGTGCCGATCGTCGTGGCCGTGAACAAGATCGACAAGGAAGGCGCCAACCCGGACAAGGTCCGCGGCCAGCTGACCGAGTACGGCCTGGTTCCGGAAGAATACGGTGGCGACACCATGTTCGTGGAGGTCTCCGCCCGCCAGAACCTGAACATCGACGAGCTCCTCGGCGCCGTTCTGCTCACCGCAGACGCTGCCCTGGACATGCGCGCCAACCCGAACAAGGACGCCCGCGGTATCGCGATTGAAGCCAACCTGGACAAGGGCCGCGGTTCCGTGGCCACCGTCCTGGTTCAGTCCGGTACCCTGCACGTCGGCGACACCATCGTGGCAGGCACGGCCCACGGCCGCGTCCGTGCGATGTTCGACGACGACGGCAGCGCCCTGACCGAGGCCGGCCCGTCCCGCCCCGTGCAGGTGCTGGGTCTGTCCAACGTCCCGCGCGCCGGTGACACCTTCTTCGTGACCGCTGACGAGCGTACCGCCCGCCAGATCGCCGAGAAGCGTGAAGCTGCCGACCGCAACGCCGCCCTGGCCAAGCGCCGCAAGCGCATCAGCCTGGAAGACTTCGACCAGGCCGTCGCCGATGGCAAGATCGACACCCTCAACCTCATCCTCAAGGGTGACGTGTCCGGTGCCGTGGAAGCCCTCGAAGACGCGCTGCTCAAGATCGACGTCGGCGAGGGTGTCCAGCTCCGCGTCATCCACCGCGGTGTCGGTGCGATCACGCAGAACGACGTCAACCTGGCAACGGTCGACAGCGCCGTCATCATCGGCTTCAACGTCAAGCCCGCCGAGCGTGTTGCCGAACTGGCAGACCGCGAAGGCGTGGACATGCGCTTCTACTCCGTCATCTACGCAGCAATCGATGACATCGAGGCAGCCCTCAAGGGCATGCTCAAGCCGGAGTACGAAGAGGTCCAGCTTGGCACCGCCGAGGTCCGCGAAGTGTTCCGTTCCTCCAAGTTCGGCAACATTGCAGGCTCGATCGTCCGCTCCGGTGTTATCCGGCGCAACGCCAAGGCCCGCATCAGCCGCGACGGCAAGATCATCGGTGACAACCTCACCGTTGAGACGCTCAAGCGCTTCAAGGACGACGCAACCGAGGTCCGCACGGACTTCGAGTGTGGTATCGGTCTTGGCTCGTTCAACGACATCACCGAAGGTGACATCATCGAGACCTTCGAGATGCGCGAGAAGCCGCGCGTCTAGGTTGGTTTAGCAGTACAGGTGCGGGGCCGTTGGATTTTCCGGCGGCCCTGCACTTTTCCGCCGTAGAGGGGGCCCCGCCCCTACGCTGGGTGGCCGACGTCTTACGACGTCGGCCACCCAGCTCCGGCAGGCCCGATGCCACTCCCGGGCCCCCTCCACGGCTCCAAAGGGCCGCCGGAAGAATCCAACGGGAGTCCGTCGTAGACTCGCCTTAGGCGCGTGGCATGAAAACCCAACTGGTGTACGGCAGCCGTTACAGCGCCGTCGTACATCCAAATTTTTAGGAGTGGAAATGGCTGATCCCGCACGGGCTGCCAAGTTGGCGCAGCGGATTAAGGTTGTCGTTGCTGAGGCGCTGGGCCGGAGGGTGAAGGATCCCCGCCTGGAAGGCGTCACCGTGACCGACTCGCGGGTGACCAACGACCTGCAGCACGCAACTGTTTACTACACCGTGTTCGGTGACGAAGTGGCCCAGGCCGACGCCGCCAAGGGGCTGGAGAAGGCCAAGGGAGTGCTGCGGCAGGAAGTCGGGCGGAACATCACCGTGCGGCTGACTCCGACGCTCGAGTTCGTGGCTGACCAGATCCCCGTCAACGCCTCGAACCTTGAGGAGCTGCTCCGGGCGGCGAAGAAGCGCGACGCCGAGGTGGCCGCACTTGCCGAAAGTGCCAAGCACGCCGGCGACGCCGATCCTTACAAGAGTGACGCTCCGCAGGACGTGGAGCTCGACGAGGACGACTTTGACGAAGAGGACCTGGACCTCATCGACACCGACGCAATCGATGAGGACCGCAACAAGTAGGAATGCCTTCAACAGCAGGGGCCGGAACCGGTAACGGATCCGGCCCCTGCTGTTGTATCCGTTCGTAAAGATCCAGCTGCCGTTGCCGGTGACCCGGGATCCGGGTGAAAACCGCCTCGAGTCTGTCCGGGAGCGGCGTGGAGGTGGACGGCTGCGCCACGGTTGACGAATATAGAAGCATCAAGGACCGCAGTTATGCGCAAAGGTGGCGGAGTGCCGTGGAGTCCAGCCTGACCAAATGCCCGCACTGCGGGAAGACCAACCGGATTCCCGCGGCCGCTGCCGGGCACCCGCGCTGCGGCAACTGCGGCCGGGACCTTGCCTGGATCGTGGCGGCGTCCGACGCCGACTTCCCGGTTGTCGCGGAGCAATCCACCGTTCCGGTTCTCGTCGATTTCTGGGCGGCGTGGTGTGGGCCGTGCCGAATGGTCAGCCCGGTGCTGGACAAGCTGGCCGTGGAGCGGGCTGGAAAGTTCAAGCTGGTGAAGGTCGACGTCGACAGCTCCCCGGGATTGTCCCGGAGATTCGATATCCAGGCCATCCCGACGCTGCTCGTCATCAAGAACGGCGCGGTGGCAGCGCGCCAGGCCGGTGCGCCGCCGTCGGCTGCCCTTCGCAGCTGGCTCGACGCCGCACTGTCCGCCTAGCGGCGTCTTGAGCGTCCTCGGGCTCCCAGCCCGCCGCCCAGCACGGGAGATCCCATGCCCAGGAGGTAGCCGAAGTCGTACCAGTTCCCCGCGCGGGCGGAGTTATAGAACGGGAATTCACTCCAGAACCCGAATACATGGGCGATCAGGACGATCCATGCCGTCAGCCCATTCCAGAAACCCCACAGCAGGTCTTGCCACCACACGATGTACTCCCTCGGCTGGAAATCCACGGCGCCCTGTCGGGCCAGGTCCGACGCCAGGACAGTGGGCCAGCCTGGAAGCGCCGTGAGCTCAGGCTAGGGCGCCGGCCGGCCCGGCGATAGGGCCGGTGGACCTGTCGGTGCCCGCAGCCGGCTCGCGTGCAGGGATGCGCCCGAGGCCCTCCACCAAATCGGCCTGTCTGCCGCAGAGCGCGATCCGGATCCAGCCCTCGCCGATCGAGCCGAACGCCGTGCCGGGGGCGAAGGCCACCCCGGAGTCCGCCAGGAAGCGGCGCGTCCATGACCGGACATCCCCGCCACTGGCATGCGAGACGTCCGCCCACAAATAGAACGCGCCTTGGGCCGCGAGGTAGGGGATGCCGTGGGCGCGCAGCACCGCCGAGGCCGCGTCGCGGTTGGCCCGGTAGTGGGCATGGGCGTGGCTGACGTAGTCCTGCGGACCGGTCAGCGCTGCCAGCGCGGCGTACTGCGACGGCGAGGCCACGCACGACACGATCGACTCCATCACGTTGTTCATCTTCTGTTCCAGCCCCGGCGGGCAGATCAGCGCACCGATCCGCAGTCCCGTCAGCCCGTAGGTTTTGGAGAGCGTGAGCGAGGTGAAAACGCGTGCTTCGCCCGGGACGTCACTGTCGAAGCGGGCCGGGCTGACGTGCGGGACATCGTAGGTGAACGCCTCGTAGCATTCGTCGGAGATGACCCACAGATCGTGCCGCCTCGCCAGCTCCACGAGCCGGCGGGTCAGGTCCTCGCCCAGGACAGCGCCGAGCGGGTTGGACGGGGAATTCAGGATCAGCACCTTGGTTCGGGGCGTGATGAGCGCCTCGATGTCCTCGATCCGTGGCTGGAAATCGTGCTCCGGGTACAGCGGGTAGCGGACCGGAACGGCGTGCAGCAGGCTGCTCGTCATCGCGAAGGTGGGGTAGCCGGGATTGGGGATGAGGATCTCATCCCCGGGGGAGAGCAACAGGCTCATGGCGAAATGCAGGCCCTGCTGGGCGCCGTCGACCACGTACACGCGCTCCGCGCCGACCGGCGTCGCATTGTGTTCACGGAAGCGGGCGGCGAAGGCCTCCCGCAGCGCGGGGATCCCGGCGTTAGGTGTGTAGTTGGTCTCGTCCCGGTCCAGGCACGCCATGCCGGCCTCGAGGACATGGCGGGGGACTGCGAAGCCCGGCTCCCCGATACTCAGCACGATCGCACCGGGCGTTCCCCAGGCGGCTTCGGTGATCTCGCGGATCTGGTTAATCGGGACGTCGCGGACATGTGCGGCAAGCTCGGGCATGTCTGCCATCCTAACGCCCGGCGTTCGCGGTGGCGGCGGGACTGTGGGCGTCGGGGCGGGGCTGGCCCGCATATACTGGGAGGCGTGCTTTCTGGACTGGTGATAGTAGACAAGCCGCAAGGTTGGACCAGCCACGATGTGGTTGGACGGATGCGGCGGATTGCCGGTACCCGAAAGGTCGGCCACGCCGGGACACTGGATCCGATGGCCACCGGCGTTCTGGTGGTGGGCATCAACAAGGCCACCCGGCTGCTGACCTACATCGTGGGCACGTCCAAGACCTACACCGCCACCATCAGGCTCGGTGAATCCACCGTGACGGACGACGCCGAAGGCGAGGTCACCGCCACCCGCAGCGCCGCCGGGGTCACCGTAGACGCCGTCCGCGCCGGCGTCGCGGCACTGACCGGGGAAATCGAGCAGGTTCCCAGCAGCGTCAGCGCCATCAAGGTCAACGGCGAACGCGCCTACGCCCGGGTCCGGTCCGGTGAAGAGGTCAAGCTCGCAGCCCGGCCGGTGACGATCCACCGCTTTGAGATCCACGAGACCCGTCCCGTCCACGACGGCGAGTCCCTCGACGTGGACGTCACCGTGGAGTGCTCCTCCGGTACCTACATCCGTGCCCTGGCCCGCGACCTCGGCGATGCTCTCGGCGTCGGCGGCCACCTGACTGCACTGCGGAGGACTCAAGTGGGTCCATACACCCTTGATCAGGCACATACGCTCGAACAATTGGCCGAGACGCTGGACGTACTGGAAATCTCGGACGCCGCCCGGGCGCTGATGCCGAACCGTGAACTCAGCGAGGCGGAAACCACTGAGATTTCCTTCGGCCGCAGGATCGGAGCCGGAGCAGCGGCAGGCACACCGGAGGCAGCGACCGCGGACAAACCGGCAGCGGCGTTCGCGCCGGACGGTTCGCTCGTGGCCCTCCTGGCCGATGCGGGAAGCTACGCCAAACCAGTGCTCGTCTTCGCGCCGGATAACGAAAAGCCCGGCAATGAAAAGCCCGGCAATGAAAAGCCCGGCAACGGCAAGCCGGCCACAGATAAGCAGGCAACAGATAAGCAGCCCACAGAAAAGCTGGCCGGCCAGTAGTGGACGCGTATTTCTACATCATTCTGGTGGTTGGCCTGCTCTCCAGCATCATCTGCGTCGTCGCGGGCCTCCTGAAGAAGGCGCCTAACGACACGACGATACTGTCGGTGGCCGCCGTCGAACTTGCCCTTCTGGTCTATCTGGGGGGTTCGATTGTCCGGGTGGCCAGCGGCGAGCGGATCGCGGGGGAGGCTTGGGAGTTCTGGGGCTATCTGGCGACGGCGCTGATCCTCCCGATTGGGGCCGTGTACTGGTCCATCCTGGAGCGGACCCGCTGGAGCAACTTTGTCCTGGCCGCCGTCGGCGTCACCGCCCTGGTGATGGCGGCGCGCATGAACCAGATCTGGTATTGAGATGGAAGAGGCAGAAAACGTGAGCGCAAACTCCCCGCACGACGGCACCGGAAACCCGGCGGCGCCGGCGTCCCGGACCACTGGGCCGGCGGACGCTGGATCCGCCGACACTGCGCCGGCGACGACCGATACCCGCAACACCGGGCCGGGACGGCTGCTGATTGCTGTCTATGCCATCTTCGCGATTTCGGCGACGGCCCGGGCCGGCTACCAGATTCTCACCAAGTTTTCCGAGGCGCCGCTGGCGTACCTGCTGTCCGCGGTCGCCGCCGCCGTCTACGTCGTGGCCACCGTGTCTCTGGCGAAGCCGGGGCGCACCGCGTTCAAGGTCTCGGTGGCGGCAGTCCTGGTGGAGCTTGTGGGCGTCCTGGTGGTGGGAGCACTCAGCGTGTTCGACTCGGTGAACTTCCCGCACGAGACAGTATGGTCCCTGTTTGGCCGCGGCTACGGATTCATCCCGCTCCTGCTGCCGATCCTGGGACTCATCTGGCTGTACCGCCGACGGCCCGCGCCCCGGGACCACTGACTCCGGCTGATTACAAGCGGCCGGCGATGCGCCGGGCCCCAGTGAGCCTGCTGCGCAGCCCCGGCCAGGCCGCGGCGAAGCCCGGGTGCAGTTCCTTGCCGCCGACGCCGTCAATCCCCACCCACTGCAGTTCGATACTTTCCGCATCACTGATCGCGGCCTCGAACGGCTGCAGGGCAACGGCCACCACGGTGGTGTAAGACCAGTAGCCGACGTCGAACACCGACGTAAACAGGACCTGGAGATTCCCCGGAGGCACGGCCGCTTCCTCGTGTGCTTCCCGCAACGCGCCGTGGATGGCTTCTTCCCCTTGGTGCAGGGCGCCGCCGGGGAGCCCCCAAGTGCCGCCCTGATGGCTCCACAAGGCGCGGTGCTGGAGCAGGACCCCCTTGGCGGGGTCGTGGACCAGAAGCCCGGCGGAACCGAACCGACCCCAGAACCGCCCCCGGTCGCCATCGACCCAGGCATCGCCAGGATCGCGTGGGCCCAACGGGCGGCGCGGATCGCCCGGCAGCAGTGGTGCGAACGGTGATTCCCCGACTTGGGGAGCGGCTGTGCTGTCCATCCCTACAGCTTGCCACGCACCGGTCCGTAGGAGGGCGGGGGTCGTACGCAGTGTTACGTGCTCGGACGTGCCCTATGGGCTCCAGGTGCTCTGAAGTGCGCTGCCGGGAGTCACCCAATATGAGTCACGCGCCAGCAGGAATGGCTTCCGCTATGTCTGTCGTACCCCTCTGGCAGAGTTTAGTTATGGAAGCCATTGGAGAGTTCATCCCGGACCGGGCCCCGTGGCCCGGCCCGGCTGTGTCCTCCCGGCATCCCCGCCTGGCCGCCGTTCCCGGCGCGGCTGACGCAGCCGGCGGCGCTCTGGGCGCCGCGGGTGCGGCGGTGGACTCGGCGCTGGCGGCGCTGCGGGCTTCGAGCCCGGCTGCGGATGTCGATTCCCCCTGGTTTGGCTTGCGGGAGGCCGCGGACTTTGCCGGCCACGTCGAGGACCTGTCCCGCACGGTCGAATACTTCCAGCTCGTTGCCGCGGCGGCGGTAGAGCGGACGCGCAAACAAGCCGCGTTCGCCGCGCCGGCCGCACACGGCTGGGGTGAGGAAGCGGCCCAGGCGGGCTGGCTCACGGGCTGGAAACAGGAATCCGACGGCGGGACGGATGCAGGGGCCGGCGGGGGAGCTGATGCCGTTTCCGACGCCGGGGCTCACGGCGCACCTGTCGGCGGGACGCATGCCGGGGCCGGAACTGGCCCCCGCGGTGACTTTTCCGGGCAAATTGGGATGTCTGCTGCGGCGGATGACGGCTACCGGAACGCTACAGATTTTTTGCGGGCGCGGCTGCGGATCAGCGCCGCCGAGGCCAAGCGCCGGCTCTGCCTGGCCGACACGCTGCTGCCCCGGCAGGGACTCGCCGGCCGGCCCATCCCGCCCGTGCACCCGGAGCTCGGAGCCGCCTTCGCGGCCGGCGAGGTCGCCTCCCGGGCCGCGACCGTCATCACGCTCGCCCTGGACCGGGTCCGGCACAGCTGCCTCCCGGAGGCCGTCGCGGCGATGGAGCACGCCCTGACCCGCACCGCGGCCGAGAACGACGCCGACTTCCTGGCCCGGGTCAGCCGCAGCTGGGCCGGGGCGCTGGACCAGGACGGCGCCGAACCCTCCGAGGAACTGCTCCGCCAGCTCCAGGGCGCCTTCCTCCGCAAACCCCGGCACGGCCTGCAGCACCTGGAAATCTTCGCCACCACGGACCAGTTCGAACACCTGATCACCGTGATGAACACCGCCACCAACCCCCGCACCGGCCC